>JBGSUP010000409.1:0-6305 GCA_041753485.1 Akkermansiaceae bacterium | reverse complement strand
TCGCCTCGGAACCTTGTGGACAACTTTCCTCCAAGGGCGGAACCACACCCAACCAAACACCAAAAACACCGCCACCCCGCCCCTCATGCACCATAGCTAAAATCCGCCCGCACCCGGCTCCGCTCAGGGGACCACTTCATGGCTTTGCGGGGCTGCACGAATGCTCCAATCCCGTTTTCATTCATTGCCATATAATCAGGAAGGGAACATGCCGTAAATGGAAATGAATAACGAAAATCGGAAGTTTGAATGAACAGGCATTTCCTGCTAACGAGCGTCATTTGCCGTCTCCTGTCTCCTGTCTCCATTGCGTTTTATTTGTGCGCGGTAATCCGACGGACTGATTTTATGGATTTTCATGAACTCGCGGGAAAGCTCTTTGGGATGGGAAAAGCCGACGGAATAGGCGATTTCCGCGATGCTTTCATTTCCGCGCAAGCGGTGTTTGCATTCGATGGACCTGGCCTGCAACAGCCATTGTTTGGCGGAGATTCCCAGGGACCGGAGGAACTCGCTTCCAAGGCACCTGGCGCAGCAATGCAAACGATCCGCAAGGCAGTCCACCCGGAAGCCCGCGGCTTTCGCGTGCTCATACAGGCATCCCAGATCCCCCTGATCCTCGCACCGGATTCGCGGCCAACCGCTGCCGGAAGGATGCGGAATGATCTGTGGATGACGGCGATGGTTCATGGACGGTTTGAGTATGGGACCGGCCATCACCCCGGGCATGGCAGGCAGCGTCGATTGCGGCTCACCCATGCGCCATCTCGGCAGCGCGGATATCCGGAATCATCGGATGGATCCAGCATGCGGTTCCATTAATGGTTAGCCGCAGTGATGGCAAGCCGGGAATTGATGTTTTTAAACCGCGAAAACCTCCTCGCCAGCACCGACACCCTCGACCTGCTGGGCATCGCCAAAACCCTCCTCTCCCGCCGTGCCCGCATCACCGGCGACACATCTTCGAGCGCCGCCACCTACCACCACCTTCGCGAAATCACCCGCTGCCGTCGCACCCTCGTCCGCCAGCAAACCGCCGCCTCCAACCGCATCCACGCCCTCGCCGACCAACTCTTTCCCGGCTTCCTCAACGGCTCCAACAAAATTACGAGAGACAGAAATTATAAAGAAAGTTCTTGCCGGATTGTTGCTCACCTGCTTTCCTACCGGCATGGCACGCGCGAGATGGATTGTTCCCTGGGCGGATTCGGAGACGAAGCCGGCGATTTACCACTGCCTCGCGCGGGTGGTGGACAAGCGCTTTGCCTTCGGGCCGGATGACAAGGAGCAGTTCCGCATCTACCTGCGGATGCTGGAGAATTTTTCCGGCTGCCGGGTGCTGGCTTACTGCGTGATGTGCAACCATTTCCACATTTTGCTCGAAGTGGCGCCACGGCCGAAGACGCCCTTGACCGATGAACAGCTTTTGAAACGGATCGGCGCGCTCTATTCTTCGAAGGCTTTTGTCGCCACGGTGGCCAAGGAGTTGGCGGCTGCGCGGCAGGTGGTGAGCGAAGGTCGGGCGCGGGATGGCGAGGCTTATGTCCAACAAATCCATGAGCGCTTCACCTACCGGATGCATGATTTGTCCGAGTTCATGAAGACGCTGCTGCAACGCTTCACCCGCTGGCACAACACGCGGACGAAACGTCGCGGCAACCTCTGGGAGGAAACGTTCAAGAGCGTGGTGGTGGAGGATGGCCTGGCTTCGAAAACGGTGGCGGCCTACATCGATTTGAATCCGGTGAGGGCGGGTATGGTGGCGGACCCGGCGGAGTATCGCTGGAGCAGTTATGGCGAGGCGATGGGAGCCACCGGGAAAAGCGGAGCCAGGGCCAAGGCGGGCCTGGTGCGGGCGGTGATGGCCGACAAGGGCTGGGAGGCGGACGCGCGGCACTGGGCGGGGCGGGTTTCGCGGGAATACCGGATGCTATTGATGGAAGAGGGTGAGGAGAAAACGCGCGAGGTGGTGAATGCGGATGGCGAGAGGGTGACGGAGGTGGTGAGGAAGGGGATGCGGGGAAGAGGAAGAAAAGAAGGAACAGGTTGTTCCTTCGACGGGCTGGAACAGGTTGTTCCAGCCACGGGGCATGTGGCCTTGCGTAAGATGCTGCGGTGGAAGGTGAGATACTTTACGGACGGGGCCGTGATCGGCAGCCGGGCGTTTGTGGAAGGCTTGTTCGAGCAGTGCAGGGATCGCTTCGGCGCGAAGAGAAAAAGCGGCGCGCGGAAGATGCGGGGGAAGGCAGCGGGAGCGGCGGACATGCTGTGGAGCGCGCGGGATTTGCGGGTGGGGATTGGGTGATTCTACCAACATCTCACCCAAGCGATCCATAAATAGCACGTGCCAGGCTTGGCCGGGACGGCTACGCCAGCTCTCCTCATCTTGTGTCTTGATTCTTGAAGTCTTGTGTCTTTAGCAAAGCATAATCCAACAACCCATGTTTCCCGCCTTCTCTTCCGAAGCCGGATTCCTTGTAGCCGCCGAAGGGTGAGGAGGGGTCAAACTTGTTATAAGTGTTGGCCCAGACGACACCGGCTTTAAGGCGGGAGGCCATCATGAGGATTTTTGAGCCTTTGTCGGTCCAGACTCCGGCGCTGAGGCCGAAGGGAGTGTTGTTCGCCTTCTCGATGGCTTCCTCCGGGGTGCGGAAGGTGAGGATGGAGAGGACGGGGCCGAAGATTTCCTCGCTGGCGATGCGATGGCTTTGCGAAACGCCGGAGAACAGCGTGGGCGGAAAATAAAAACCGTTGCGCGGCAGCTTGCAGGCGGGTTGGTGGATTACCGCGCCCTCGTCGATGCCGCTTTGCACGAGTTGTTGGATCTTGATGAGTTGCTCCTTCGAGTTGATCGCGCCGACATCGGTGTTCTTGTCGAGCGGATCGCCTACGCGCAGCACGGCGAGGCGGCGTTTGAGACGGGCCAGGATGTCCTTCGCGATGCTTTCCTGAACCAGCAGGCGCGAACCCGCGCAACAGACGTGGCCCTGGTTGAAGAAGATGCCGTTGATGATGCCTTCGACGGCCTGGTCGAGCGGGGCGTCATTGAAGACGATGTTGGCCGCCTTGCCGCCGAGTTCGAGGCTGAGTTTTTTGCCGGTTCCGGCGAGTGCGCGCTGGATGATTTTCCCGACTTCGGTGGAGCCGGTGAAGGCGATCTTGGCGGCGAGCGGATGGTTGACCACGGCGGCTCCGGTTTCACCCGCGCCGGTGACGATGTTGACGACTCCCGGCGGCAATCCGGCGTCGGTTAGAATGGAGGCGAACTTGAGCGCGGTGATGGAGGTGGTTTCCGCGGGCTTGAGGACGACTGTGTTGCCGGTGGCAAGGGCGGGGGCTATTTTCCACGCCAGCATAAGCAGCGGGAAATTCCACGGGATCACCTGGCCGACGACGCCCAGCGGCGCGAGCGTGCGGCCGGGTGCGACGTAGTCGAGTTTGTCCGCCCAACCGGCATGATAGAAGAAGTGTGCGGCGGCCATCGGAAGGTCGAAATCGCGGGACTCGGTGATCGGCTTGCCGCCATCGAGGGTTTCGACCACGGCAAATTCGCGAGCGCGATCCTGCAACAGGCGGGCGATGCGGAAGAGATATTTGCCGCGCTCCCTGCCTTGGAGCTTGCTCCACGATTTGAAGGCGGCGGCGGCGGATTGGTAGGCGGCATCCACATCGGCGGCGCTGGCGAGCGCGATTTCCGCGAGTTTTCTCCCGTCGCGCGGGGAGATGGAATCGAAATACCTCCTCGATTTCGGGGCGACCATTTTTCCGCCGATGAAGAGCCCGTAGCGGGCGGCAATGTGTGCGGGCGCGGATTCGGGTGCGGGATCGAATTCCCAGAGATCGCCGAAGAGCAGTTCGCGGGCGGTGGCTTTTTTCGCAGGCATGGTTGTTAGATAAAGAAGTGGTGTTGGTCAGCCACCACGTTCGCGGTGGCGCGGGGGATTTCGCGGGCCGAGACGTGGTCCATCCAGCGGCTCACGGAATCAGTCACCCGCCCGATGGTGGCTTGAATATTTCCGATCTCGTGGTCCCCCGCAAGCCGGATCAGGTCGCGGCGCGTGATGTCGGCCGCCTTGCCGTTGACCCGGCCAGCCCGGAAACCGGAGGCCAGCGGGTAAGTGGCGAGCGCGAGGTCATACGCGGGTGCTGGCCGCCAGCGGCCGTCGTCGTCCATCAGAAACGCGTGGTTGCGCCCGTGATCGTCGTCGTCGGGGGCCACCACATTGAAGACGGCGCGGCGGAACATTTCCTCCACGCAGCGCTGGTCGCGGGTGAGCGAGCGGGTGAGGTCGATGTCGCGGCGGGTCGCCTCATCGGCGGCCGTCCAGCCATTGGCCAGTCGGACGCTGATTTGCTGGGCGATCATCCGGGCTTCGTCCATGGAGGAGAAGCTGCGGGTCTTGCGCCTGCCTGCCTCCTTCCATGAGAGCGTGAACTCGGGATAGCCGTCCCGACGGTTCATCGTGTAGATCTTGATCTTCGCGGGACCGTTGCCGATTTCCACGACACTGCTGCGACGTTTGCGTTTCCGGGTCATAGACCTCGGCTTTCGAGTCAACTTGTCAGAAATACTGTCAGAAAAACCTGTCTCGGTTTGCTCTGACGAGTCGCAAGCTGTTGATTTAGAGCGCGTTGCTTCGCTTGCGTAACTCCGCACGCTAAATGATAAATTTCCGCAAGGAAATGACAAATATCCGCCCCAAAATGGCGGTTTTTCGCTTCGTGCAAGGCCCCTGAAATGCCCCTGAAGGCCGTATGCAGCTCTCCTGAAATGCCCTTTCAAGGTGCCTGCCTCGCCGCCGTTCCGGGGTTTGCCCGCGTCGCGCCAACCTAGCTTGATTTTGCCCCGCCTGGGTGATACTCAGGGGCATGGATACGAAAGCGGCTGTGAGGCGGGGCGAGCGGGAACAATCGGTGCGCGGCATGATCGAAACAGTTGGCCTTGCCTTAACGGCGATCGGCGGGCTGTGCCTGGTGGGGGCGTTGGCATCCGTGCTCACTGAATCATCGATCACCCTGGCTCTCATCTTCGGCGCGCTGGCCTGCATTGTCAGCGGCCTGCTTTTCCTCGCCGTGGCGGAAGCGTTGCAGCGGTTGAAGGAAATCGCGGTGGCGGTGCGGAAACCCTAATCCGCTGTTCTCCCAATCAACTGAGCCGCCATCGCTGGAATTGGCAAGCAGGGCTTCCGCCTCATCATTCGCGGCGAGGGTCAGAAAAATGGAGTTGAGGAATTTCGGTTTCATGGCAGGGTGTTCTTGCCGTCCCGTCGGGCTCTTCGGAGTGCCGTGGTGAGTCCGCCAAGCATTGCTTGCAGCAGAACTCGCGGGATGGCTTTTTTGTGGATCATCAGCAGCTTCGAAGACACCAGAAAAACCAACCAAATTCAAGGCGGGTGACCGGAGGGGACCTTCCCCCTCCGATCTACTCACGCGATTCCTACTTTTGCCCGGAATCCCGCGGGTGCCGCCAGGAACCAACCAATACTCATGAAACCGAACCTCATCAACTCCATTTTCCGCTCGATTTTCCACCGCTCACGCTCGTGGAGGAAGGGCATACATTTCGCAAAAGGTGGCGATGTTGTTTCTGTAATCATAGCTTTTTTGCGCCCTCGGGCTGGCATACCTCTGCGTCACCCATCCTCATCAGGAAGGGCATCTATTAGCCCCCGGATCTCTGCCAATTGCGCTTTTGCCTGATCGGCCGCGAACGATAATTCTGAATTGAACTTCCGCATCCTTTTTGTGGAAATCATGCTCTTGAGAATACCCTTGAGCTCGTCCAACTCAGCGCGGTTTTCGTGAAACTCCGAATTGGTCAGTTCCAAAAAAGCGATCACTCCGCGGGTCAAAATATCAATCCTGTCGGTGCTCGTCTTTAGGACGGATCCAACGGCCTCCATGGTGACAACCTGAAATTTGGTTTGAGTGTTCAGGATCTGCAAAAGTTTTTTCGTGTTCATGATTATCTTCATGGACTCCCGGAGTTCTTGATTTGTTGAAGGGCGATTTCCACCTTCCGTTCCACGGCGCGGAGACGTTGGGCATTCGGATCGTCCCCTCGCCCCTTGCTCTCTGTGGCGGCGATCAGGCTTTCAATCATGGACAAGACCCGTCCCATGCTTTCCTGATCGCCTCCGGCGTCGCCCTTTCTGGCTACGGATTGCTGAAGCGGTCCCGCAAAACGGAGCCAGTGTGTAAGCTATGGAACTGAGGGGTCCGGGGTGGTAGAAACCACCACCGAACCAATGAAAAGAAAGAGAAGAACACACAGTGCCGAGTTCAAGGCCCGCGTGGCCCTGGAA
>JBGSUP010000408.1:0-4299 GCA_041753485.1 Akkermansiaceae bacterium | reverse complement strand
GTGGCGGCGTATAGACTTGGGCCTGGGCGAGACCCGAGAGCAAGAGGAGTGGCAGGAACCGGAATTTCATGAGGCGGCGCGGGCTGGATTCAGAGGCGGTTGACGCCGGTGGCGACGGCGATGCCGCCTTGCCGGAATTTCACCCGGAAGGCGTATTTTTGTTGGGTATCGATATTGAGGCGGTTGAACTCGGGCGGGATTTCGATGCCGATGAATTCATCGCCGCCGGGGGTTTCGACCCGCAGGCTGACCAACTGGCCGCGATCCGTGGTCCATTGGAGTTTTTCATCGATGAGGCCTTGCACGACGTATTCGTTGCCGCGCAGGCTGTTGCCGTTTTCGAGCAGATCCTCGATGCTGAGGCTGGAGACATCCCCGAAGGATGCGGTCTTTTTTCCGAGCAGGGATTTACCGGCGAAAACCGCCACGGCGATGGCGGCGGCGGCACCGAGGATGATGCCTGGATTGGGACGTGAACTTGCGCGGCGGGCCATGGATCTGAAATCGGATTGAATTTCCAATGCGAGACTAGAAGCGGAATCCTATCAAATCGAGGGAAAAAATCCCCGCGTTGGAACTCAATCCTCCCTTTCCTCATCGCCGCCGCCGGTATCGACGGGGACGAGTTTACGGAAGTGGATCTGGCCGACGCGGCGGCCGTCGGTGCTGGTGACGCGGGCTTCGTAGGCGAGAACATCGAGGGTTTCGCCGACTTCCGGGAAACGCCCGAGTTGCTGGGTGATGTAGCCGCCGACGGTGGTGACTTCGCCGCTGTCGAGCACGAGTTCGGGGACGTGGCCGCCAAGGTCGTTGAGGGTCATGGTGCCCTCGACGACAAATTCATCGTCGTTGATGCGGGTGAGGGACGGCCGCTCGTTGTCGAACTCGTCCTGGATGTCGCCGACGAGTTCCTCCATGATGTTGTCGAGGAAGACAATTCCAACGGGGGTGCCGAATTCATCGACGGCCATGGCGAGGTGGGCGTGCTCGCGGAGGAAGAACTTGAGCAGGGTGTCGAGCGGCATCGTGTCGGGCACGATCTTGAGCTCGCGTTTGATGCGCATCAGGTCCGGATCGTGGTCGTTGATGAGCTTGAAGAGGTCCTTGATGTGGATCAGGCCGATGGCGTTGTCGAGGTGGCCCTTGACCAGCGGGAAGCGGGTGTGCTTCGAGCGGAGGGCGATTTCGAGGGTTTTTTCGAAGGGTTCGTCGGCATCGAGGATGACGACCTTGTTGCGTGGGGTCATCACGTCGCGGACCCAGAGTTCATTGAGGCCGAGGGCATTGATGAGGATTTCGCGCTCGGTCTCGGTGACTTCCTGGGATTTTCCGCTTTGGGTGACGAGCACGGCGAGTTCGGCCGCCGAGTGGCTGTGCTCGCTCTCGCTTACGGGATCGATGTTGAAGAAGACCTTGAGCAGCTTGTTAGCGGTGCCATTGAGGACGATGATCGCCCAATGGGCGGAGCGGTAAAACGCATGCAGCGGACCGGCGAGGGCCAGGGTGGTGGAGACCGAGCGGCGGATCGCAATGGATTTCGGCATCAGCTCGCCGATCACCACATGGAGGAACGTGAAGGAAATGATGGCCAGGGAGAAGGAAATGAGTTTCACCCACCAGACCGAGATTCCAGTCATCAACAGCAGCGGGGCGACAAGCGCCTCGACGAAGGGTTCGCCGAGAAAGCCGAGAGCCAGGGAGGAGATGGTGATGCCGAGCTGGTTGGCGGACAGGTAACCATCCAGGTGGTTGACCACGTGCAGGGCGGTCTTGATTTTCGGGGAGTCGCTTTTTCCCTCGGCCTCGAGCTGGCTGGGCCGGACTTTGACGATGGCGAATTCCGAGGCGACGAAGAACGCGTTGAGCAGCAGGAAAAAAATAATGCCCGCGATGAAAATCAGCGATTTTCCGAGCGAAGGAAACTCGGTGGGCGGTGTGGGCGAGACGGACGCGAGAAGATCCAGACTGAGCGATAAGGTCATCATTGGTGGGATGATCAGAGTTTTTCGTAAACGCCCTGATCGCGTCGTTCAAGGATGGTGAAGCCGGCTTTTTTCGCATCGCTCACGGAGAGCGGTTTGGTGATGGCGGGCGTGTTGACCCGCGAGATCACCTTTTTGACCGGGTGTTTGCACAGCGGGCAGACCCGCAGCGGTTCGCGGTCCACCGGGCGCCTGAGTTCGAATCCGCGCGCGCAGATGCGGCATGAGTGCCCGGGATCTTCGGGGGCTTCGGAAACGTATTCGTAAATGGGCATGACAAGAGCGCGGGCCGGGTGATTTCCGTTCCACGCTGCCGACAGCGGAATGCGTGCCAGCTTACCAGCTCGACTTGGTCACGCCGGGAAGCATGCCGGCGGAGGCCAGCTCGCGGAAGGTGATCCGGGACAGGCGGAAGCGGCGCAGGAAGGCGCGGCGACGGCCGGTGATCTGGCAGCGGTTGATCAAACGCGTCGGACTTGCGTCACGCGGGAGCATCGAGAGTGCTACGTAATCCTTCTCGGCTTTCAGCTTGAGACGGAGTTCGGCGTATTTCTCGACGGTTTGTTTTTTGCGCTCGTTGCGGGCAATCCAACTTTTCTTAGCCATAATTCGGGGCGCGGTTCTTAGAAGATGGGCCGGGGCATGCAAGCCCAAAGTTGCGTTTTCCGGGATTTTGGGTGATCGCGGCGGGATTCTCCGGGGTTTGGGCAGGTTCCGGGCGGGCACATGGCCGCAGGACGCCGGGTATCCTGATGAGATTCAGCAGGAATCCGAAGCTGGCGGGATCCTCTTGCCGGGAACCGGAACTTATTCCGCGGGCTTGTTTTTGACCAACCGGAAGCGGTCGTGATAATGGCCGTGGTTGAACTTGCGGCAGCAATCGTAACAGGCGACGGCACGCTGGATGGGTTTGACGCGGCGGATGGTGGCGAAGCAGTTCGGGCAGGTGTAGGCGTGGTTGCGCTTCATCCGGCGGCGCTTGAAAGGCAGGGTGTGGAAGGGTTGCTCACCGGGGATGCCGAGGTCCGTGCAGGCGGCCTGCCACTCGATGCCGTGCGGATCGATATGGCGGCGGCCGCAGCGCTCGTAAGCGACGAGGTGGGCGAGCTCGTGTTTGAGCGTGCGCCAGAGTTCGTCGGGCTCGCATTGCCGGAGTTTCGGGTTGAGCTCAATGGACCGGTCCGGCCACCACGCGCGGCCGGCGGTGGTCTGCATCCGCGGGTTCCACGAGACGCGGACTTTGCGGGCGAGCTCGGGCAGGAAGAGGTTCGCCGAGGCTTCCGCGCACCATGCGGTGAGACCGCCGTCCTCCCTGACAGGCTTGGCTTGCGGGGGTGCGGGAGCCTTGAAAACACGCAGCCACGAGGTCCATCGGAATTCAAGTTGCGGCATGCTTCCACCCATTGCCGGCACGCTTAGCAACTTTCCCGCGGGATGGCAACCTGCGACACCGGATTTTTTCTAACAAGCGGCCGATGCCCCTGGATTTGTGGATTTGCCAAAGAGGATTTCCGGTGCATGGTCGCTTCATGACTAAAAAATTTCACGGCTGGGCGGCGCCGAAAGCCGGCGCGTTGCTCGAGCGCACCGAATACGATCCCGGCACGCTGCGGCCGGAACAGGTGCAGGTGAAGGTCGAGAGCTGCGGCATCTGTCACTCGGATCTGTCGATGATCGACAACGACTGGGGAAACTCTCGCTACCCGCTGGTGCCGGGCCACGAGGTGATCGGCGTGATCGAGGCGGCGGGCGATCAGGTGAAGGCGCTGAAGACCGGCGATCGTGTGGGCCTCGGTTGGTTTTCCGGAAGCTGTCTTGCCTGCCAGCCCTGTCTTTCCGGCAGACACCAGCTTTGCAGCAGTGCGGAACAGATCATTGTCGGCCGCCATGGCGGATTCGCCGACCGCGTGCGTGCCAACTGGGAGTGGGCGGTGAAGCTGCCCGACACGCTCGATCCCGCCAGCGCCGGGCCCTTGTTTTGCGGCGGCATCACGGTGTTCGGGCCGATCGCGGATTTTGGCGTGAAACCGACCGACCGCGTGGGCGTGGTGGGCATTGGCGGGCTGGGGCATCTGGCGCTGCAGTTTCTCAACAAGTGGGGTTGTGAGGTCACGGCCTTCACCTCCAATGCCGCCAAGGCGGACGACGCGCGCAGACTCGGCGCGCACCACGTCGTTTCCAGCCGTGATTCCGCAGCGCTCGCAAAACTCGCGGGCTCGCTGGATTTCATCCTCGTCACTGCCAATGTGACGCTCGATTGGGGTGCCTATCTCGCCGCACTCGCGCCGGACGGGCGGCTGCACTTCGTCGGCGCGGT
>JBGSUP010000407.1:0-2004 GCA_041753485.1 Akkermansiaceae bacterium | reverse complement strand
TGCCATGCACCCCGGCCCAGCCGCCGGTGCCGCCCTGGTCGTCGATCGGGATCGCCGGCAAGCCCACCAGGCCGGGCGCGGATTCTAACAACTCTTTGTCGATTGTCTTCAAGCGTGCGGAAAACGCCCGCGCAAGGCCTTCATCCCAGCCGGGCTCGATGGCGGCCGAGTGCTCTGCGAGCAGCAGGCAAATGGCGAGCGCGCCGGAGAGTAACGGGATGCGGGTCATGACGCGGGTGTTTTAGGCTGCGCTTGCACGGCTTGTCAAAACCGCCAGGTGCCGAGTGATTGCCCGATGAGGCAGGCGTCCGCGGTTTCGTCGATCACGCCGCGGGTGAGCCAGCCGTCGTTCCACTCCACCCAGTGGGCGCGGCCGGGATCGAGAAACGAGCCGGTGTTGATCACCGTGCGGCCGTTTTTCATCCAACATCCCTGGTGGTGGAAATGACCGATGATAAGCACTTCGGTTTTTGGAAAATAGCATTCGCAGAAGCGGTTTCCGGCAGTGCCCTGGGTGAACCAGGCTTCGATCATTTTCAGCGCACGGAGTGGCGGCACCACCGCGTCCCATGCCCGCATCAGGAGATGGCGACCCAGCGGATATTCCACCGAGCAGAGTTCGCGGGCGATTTTCCGGGCCACGCGCAGCCGCTCCTCCGGGTCCTGCGAGGCTTCGGGATGTTCGTCCCAGAGTTCCATCACCCGCCGGCCGCCGACAAGAATCTCGCGTTTCCACGGCGAGCCATCGAAGAACAGGGCGTCGCCATGGGTTACAATGACGCGGCCGCCCGCCAGCTCCACCCAGCCGCGGCCGGGCCAGCCGGGGTCGTGGTTTCCTGATAGAAAAACCGCGTCCGCGCCCTCGTCCGCGCAGAGTGCCTTGAGTTCCTCCAGCATGACCGCGCCGCGTTCGCGAAACGGAGCCGCGAGTTCCTGCCAGGTATCGCCATTGAAAACCACCGTTCCCGCACCGGCGATGAGCGGACGCAGCGTGGACACCCGCTGGATCCGCGACACCTTGTGGCCGAGGTGCAGATCCGATAGAATGCGCACTGGCTCATTCATGGCATCGCCTGGCGTTGACGCACCGCTTCGAACAAGCACACGCCGGTGGCTACCGAGACGTTCAGGCACTCGACTTTTCCCGCCATCGGGATGGAAGCGAGGAAATCGCAGTTTTCTTCTGTGAGCCGGCGCATGCCCTTTTCCTCCGCGCCCATCACCATGGCCAGTGGTCCGCGCAGATCGAGATCGTAGATCGACTTGGCGGTCGCGTGATCCGAGGTTCCGACCAGCCAAATGCCGGCGGCTTTGAGTTTCTCCATCGTGCGCGCCAGATTGGTGACCTGTGCGAAAGGCACGTGGTCGGCCGCGCCGACTGATACGCGGCGCACCGTCTCGGTGATGCCCACCGCCTTGTCCTTGGGGGCGACCACGGCATGCACGCCCGCCGCATCCGCCGTGCGCAGGATGGCACCGAGGTTGTGCGGGTCCTGCACGCAGTCGAGAACCAGCACGAACGGGGCCGCGTGTTGCGCGATGACGACCATGAGTTCGTCCTCATCGAGCGCGGGCACGGATTTTTCCACCGTCTGGACATGGCGGTTTTCACGGGCCTGTTTGCCCTGCGAGCCATGCGGGCTTGAAAATCGCGGCTTCATGCGCGGGAATCTGAACCAGCGTCGCGGGCGGAGTCGAGTTCTTTGGAATCCCTGCTTATGGGACGACGCATGAAAAACGATTTCAGCGAGACGCCGAGACGCAAAGTTCGCGGAGAAAAGCGCTGCGTTTGATTGTCTTGAACTGGATGCGCACGAAGATCATCCCCGCGAAGTCCTCCGCGATCCCGGCTACTCCGCGTTTCGATCCTGTCATCAAGGGAAAATGGACGCACAAGTCATGAGAATCCCGGCTTGGCAAGGCGGGCGCGGCTGTGGAAGGTCGGCGCCGGATGGGAATGAGTCTTGCTGAATTGCGCGATGGTCTGCCCGAGGGCGGGCTGTT
>JBGSUP010000406.1:0-4448 GCA_041753485.1 Akkermansiaceae bacterium | reverse complement strand
GGCGGTTGTCCGCGGTGTAGCGGCAGTTCACACTGCGTCCCGCCAGATTGATCACCGCCTCCGCGCCTTCCAGCGCAAGCGTCCACGGGCCGGGCGATTTGCCATCCCATTCCAGCAGCATGCCATCGCCGCTCCAGCCATGCCGGCTGCGCGCTACCGCCACCACCTCCTTGCCCCGCCGCGCGAAATGGCGGCACAGGTATCTGCCTAAAAAACCGTTGGCTCCAAAAATGACGATGATCGGACTCATGGGGTGGATGCGGGGATGCGGCGGTTTAACTCAACATTTTCGCCGCCATTTGCAGCGCGAAGCCGTGTTTCATGCCGGCGATCCGGTCGGCCATGGAGGAGGCGAACTCGACGAATTCCTCCAATTGCCGCATTTGCGCGTGGAAGGCTTGGCCTTCCGGGGTGGCGATGGCGGCGCTGTCTTCCGCGCACTTGCGCAGCACCGCCAGCGCGGGATCGATCTCGCGCCGCTTCCGCTCGCGCGCCACCAGGATGAAGATCTTCCACACATCCTTCTCGGCCTCGAAGTATTCCCGCCGCTCGCCCTTGCGCACCACGATGCGCAACAGGCCCCAGGCCACCAACTCCTTCAGATTGGTGTGCGCGTTGCCCCGGCTGATCTCCAACTCCTCCATCACCTCGTCCGTGCCAATCGGCTCCGGCGCCGTCATCAGCAGCGCGTGAATCTGTGCCATTGTCCGGTTGATCCCCCACTGCGTGCCCAAAGCACCCCACTGCGCCACGAACTCATCCCGCGCCTGCTTCAACGAATCGGCTGTTGCATTCATCGGTTTCAGTAATTACTGAAAATTCGGAACTCGCAAGAAAATTTTTGTTGCTTGGCGAGGAAAAGCGTAACCCGCGCCCCCGGTGCGGCCCCGGCCGGGCTTGCAGGTCCGGCACCTGCGTCCTCCTTTTCCCGAATCCCAGTCTTTTTCTGCTTTGGCGCGGATTTTGCTTCCCATCCCCCCGGTGACAAATGCGACACCGTTTTGCGAATGCGTCCCCGGCATTCCGTGCCACAGTCCCCCCACCGAATCCCAAACACATCCCCACTATGAATCCCCTGACTCTTCCCTCAACCCCTCCCCGCCCCCGGCGGAACTCCCGCTGGACCCACTGGATCGCTGCGGCGGCCATGATTGCTTTTGCTGCCCCCGCTGCGAACGCACAGGTTTTCAGCGGAACCTACACCTTCACTGGCACTACGGGCAATGTCGCCAGTTTCGATTACAACGGTGATCCGATTACTGACCTTACGGTTGCACCAATCACCAAGGTGGGAATCACCACATCAAGCAGCACCGGAAATTTTCGTGGCACTGACTGGCCAACTGGTACTCCCACTGGAATTGACACTTTTACTGGGAGCGTCGATATTGGAAAATACATCGAGTTCACGCTCGCTGCTACCCCCGGCAAAGTCATCAATTTCCCGACCATCACCTTCGGTGTCGGACGCAGCAGCACTGGTCCACGCCAATGGCAGTGGCGCTCGAGTGTGGACAGTTACGCGACCCCCATTCCCGTGACGACCGTTGCGAGCGGCCTAACTCACAGCGCTGGTGTCCTTACCAATCCTGATACGAATTCAAGCTGGACGGGTAACATTATCCAGACCTCCGGCACTGCTTACGAGAATCTCAGCAGCATCACGTTCCGTCTCTATGCCTACAATGCAGAGACCACCGCCGGAACCGCTGGCTTACAGGGGGCCCTTACTTTTGGTGGAACACTAGCAGTGGATGGAGGCCCGCCCGACACCACTCCACCAGTGGTCGTTACCCGGAGCCCTGCCGTTAACTCATCGGGTGCGTTGACTAACACCAGTCTGGTGCTCACTTTCGATGAATTCGTCACTCCGGGCACGACCGGGACAATTGTGATCCGAAAAGCCTCCGCCCCATTGACGGCGGTGGAAACCATCACGCTGCCCGATTCCAAAGTGACCAGTTCCACCGTCAACGGGATCATCAATCCCGCTGCCATCCTTGAGCCCGGGGTTGAGTATTACGTCGAACTGACCGTCGGCACCTTCACGGACACAGTCGGCAACGCGGCACCGGCGATTTCCGGTAGCACCGCATGGAATTTCACCACCCGTGCCGCTCCCACTCTCGTCATCAGTCAATACTACGAAGGCACTGGAAGCAACAAATTCATAGAGTTGAAGAACCTCAGCAGCCAGGCGATCGATCTCGCCGACTACCGCTTGGCGGTGTGGGCCGATGCGAACCGCGAGGGATGGAAATCAGGAAGTGGAACCACCACCCTGGTGACCGAGTTGAGCGGCGAGATTCCTGCGAACGGTTTCTTCCTCATAGCGGACAGCGCCGCGATCACTCCAGTTTACGCCGCAAGCAACAACGATCTCGGTCTCAGCGGCGTAGGTTCCGCTGTCAGCTTTAACGGTGATGACAGCGTGGTGCTCTACAGCGGCACGGGCACCACCTTCACACAGAACGAGGTGTTGGACGCGGTTTCCTTTGTGGCTTTTGACGGCGCGGACAAGTCATTTTATCGCCTGAGTGACGGTCCGGGTTTTGATTTCGCCCAAGGCTCTTCGATCCTCGACTACTCCGATGTCTGGGCCACCAAGACGAATGCGGAGGTCGATTCCGCATCACCCTCGGATGATTGGTTTCTGCAAGGCTCCCAGCCTATCAGTAATCTGACTCTCAGCATCTCGCCCACCTCCTTCGCGGAGAGCGGTGGCACTGCCACCGCAACCGTCACCCGCGATGGCAGCCCCGCTGCAAATCTCATCGTGTCGATTGTGAACAGCAATCCCGGCGCCGCCAAGGCAGTGGATGGCTTGGACCAAGAGATCACCTCCTTTGACATCCCAGCGACGCAGACCAGTGCACAGTTTACGATCAAGGGCATTGATAACGCCGAACTCACGGGTGATGCACTGGTCACTTTCACCGTCTCGGCCCTTGGCTACCTGCCAGCAAGCCAGCAAGTCACTGTGGAGGATGATCCGACCGACCTGCCGCTTGCGAGCGTTTCTCTTACAGCCAGTCCGTATGCTCAAAACTTCGATAGTCTTGGAATTGTTGCTTTTCCTGATGCGGTTTCCTCCACCATTGGCACCCAGACCAGTCTTGGAGTGCTTGCAAACCCCTCACTGAACGGATGGTATGTGACGAAGATCGGTGGAAGTGGAACCATCGCTACGGGAATCTCGCCCGATGACGGAACGTCAATCAGCGGCTTGGTTAACAACTACGGTGCCACAGATGCTTCTGACCGCGCCTTGGGACTCCTTGCGTCAGGCAGCAACATCATGGCAATGGGTGCCTTGATCACCAACAACACCGGAGGCACGCTTACAGGACTTAATCTATCAATGACTGGCGAGTTCTGGCGCAGTTCGACCGCAGAGCAGAACACCTTGACTTTTGGCTATGGAAAAATTGCCGGTGTCATTAATTCGTTGAACTTCCTGTCTTCCAATGACACCGGGGTTCTGCCATTCAGCGGCTTGGATATCGTCGGCCCCCCATTCGTCACCACCAATGCTGCGCTCGATGGCAATGACGTGGTCAATCAGCTTGCATTTACCAATGTCTCGATACCGCTCACGCTCGCACCGGGCGAGTCTGCCTTCATCCGGTGGCAAGACACGAACAACGGTGGAAGCGATGCAGGATTGGCCATTGATAACCTCACCATCACCGGTGTCGGGACAAGTCCCGGCAACACCTTTGCTTCGTGGATCGGCAGCGGCAGCTTCGACTTCAGCGGCTTCACCAACCCGGATCTCACGGCCACGGGCGATCCGGACAACGATGGCATTGCCAACTCGCTGGAAAATATCTTTGGCACCAGTCCCGCGGTGGCCAGCCAAGGCCTGACGGCGGTTTCCGCCAGCGGTGGCAATCTGGTCTTCCGCCACACGCTCTCCGCCACCCCGGCCTCGGATCTGACGGGTAGCTATGAGTGGTCCACCAATCTGGCGGACTGGAATGCCTCCGGTGCTACCGTCGGCGGCATCACGGTAACCTTCGGCATCCCGTCGGTGATCACTCCGGGCACGCCAAACCTCGTCCAGGTCACCGCCACCGTCACCGGCACCGCGGCGAAGGTATTCGCCCGCTTCAAGGTGACGCAGCCCTGAGCGGAAACCGGAACCTCAATCATCAGCCCGCGGGATGCTCAGCGCGTCCCGCGGGCTTTTTGTTTCCACCTCCATCCCGCTGCTGAAACCACAATCGAAGCGAAGCGGAGATCGACGAACACGAATCCATCGTTCGGGTTCAACTGCGGATTTGAGAACCCATTCCACCCGCCCACCTTCGGAATCCATCTGGCGGCTTGTTTCAGCGGGGTTTCCCGGTCATCCTGCACGGCATGACCGCGCCGCACCCGCTTCCTCCCCGCGCCTGCTGGACGCGCGATGGCGAGCGGGTGCTGCTCGACTTGTCCGGCGATTG
>JBGSUP010000405.1:0-10886 GCA_041753485.1 Akkermansiaceae bacterium | reverse complement strand
TGCCGGAGTTTCTGAAACCGGACGATCTATTGGTGCTCAACGACACCAGGGTGATCCCGGCGCGGGTGTTTTCCGATAACGGCGGTGTTGAATTGCTCTGCCTCGACCGTCTCTCGCCAGTGGATTGGCGGTGTTTGGTGAAACCCGGCAGGCGCATGAAGGCGGGCCGAACGGTGACGGTCGCAGGCATCACAGGCACCATCACGCAGGTTTGCGACAACGGCGACCGCCTGATCCGCTGGGAGCGCGAAGTGGATCTGGACGCCCACGGCCATCTCGCGCTGCCGCACTACATGGGGCGCGATGAAGAGGCGGCGGACCGCGAGCGCTATCAGACGGTATTTGCCCGCGAAGAGGGGGCGATCGCCGCGCCGACGGCCGGGCTGCATTTCACGCCGGAGATATTGGAAAAACTGCTGCACGCGTTTCTAACATTGCACGTCGGCGTGGGGACCTTCCGGCCGGTGAAGGCGGAGGTGCTTGCCGATCACATCATGCACTCGGAAAAATTCGCCGTCACTGCGGAAACCGCCCGCCGAGTGAACGCCGCGGGCCGGGTGGTGGCCGTGGGCACGACGGTGACGCGCGTGTTGGAAGCCATCGCGGGGGAGGGGAAACGGATCGAAGAGCGGGATCACGCGGGTGCGACGGACATCTTCATCCATCCGCCGCATGACTTCCGGGTGGTCGGCGCTTTGCTGACGAATTTCCACCTGCCGCAGAGCACCCTGATCATGCTGGTGAGTGCGTTTGCCGGCCGCGAGTTGGTGCTCGAAGCCTATCGCCAGGCGGTGGCGGAACGCTATCGGTTTTACAGCTATGGCGACTGCATGTTGTTGCTGTGAGGGCCGCGCGTTGACACGCGGGCGGTGCGGGATTTAATTGCCGCCGATGACTTTTCTCCGGTGGATCCCTGCTCTTGGCGCGGCGTTTTTGGCGGTCGGCTGCCTGGACATGCGCTCGGGAGCCGCCTGGCAGGCGGCAGTGGACCGCCAGGCGGGGCAACTCGGCTACCGGAATTGGATCGTCATCGCCGAGGCTTCGTTTCCGGCGCACAGCCGTACCGGCGTGCGGCAGTTGACGGCCGCCGTGGAAGTCCCGGAGGCGCTCGACTACGTGCTGCAGGCGCTCGAACGCACCGAAAACGTCCGTCCGCAGGTCTATCTGACGCGCGAGCTGCGGTCGGTGGAAAACGACTTTGCACCGGGCATCGACGAGTTGCGTTCCCGCCTGCAGGCATCGCTTCACGGCCACGAGGCGACCGAGCTCGACCAGCAATCGCTGCTGACGCTGCTTGAGGATGCGAACCGGAGTTTCGACGTGCTGGTCATCCGCACCCAGACGGCGCTGCCCTATTCCTCGGTGTTTCTCGAACTCAAGCCGGGGTATTGGGACGCGGAGTCGGAATCCCGCCTGCGGGAGCGGATCGAACACGAGCGCATGCAAAAACTTGTGCGGCCCTTCCCCTGAGGTGCATGCTGCGCGCGTGAGCCGAAAAGATGATGACCTCCGCAAGGAACGCGAAGCCGCATGGATCGGCGATGCCGTGCTCGCCTTGTTCGCCCGGCAATTCGTCCTGCGCGAGCGCGACGCGATGGACGGCGAGTGGTTCACCCGCCTCACTTCCAACGACTTTCTCAGCGCCTTCGGCAATCCGACGCGGGTCGAGGCCTCGATTGGAAAACTCTACCTCGATGGCGGGCTGCCGGCCGCTTTCGAATGGATGGACGCCCACTTGATCCCGCTTTTCCGCAAGCAGAATGGCAATAAACGCTGACCAGCGGGGGTTTGAGTCTTGCCGTGGGCGATAGGAATCGAAACACTCGCCCGGGCTTGCGAGTGGTGATTCCGAACGCAAGAAGTCCTCTGCGAGGCGACCGCAAAAAATGAAAGATCCTGTCTGGAAGACCCCGTATCCGCCGCAGACCATGACAAAATCAATCCAGCCCATCAGCGCCCCGGAGGGTTTCTGATTTCATTTTCCGATCCATCGAACCAAAACCACCATGTCCAACGAATCGTGCCCCACAGAACCCTGTTGCCTGCCTTCGAAACTCGGCCTCGTTTACGGCTCCTTGCTCCTTCGGCTCTGGCTCGGCGTGCGCGCCCTGCAAACCGGTATTGAAAAATACGCCGGCACCCGCGCCGGTGACCAGGTCGTCCCGGTGGATGGGGTGCCCAACGAGGAAGGCCTTACTGCGGCAGGTTCTTTGAAGTATTATGCGCTGGAAAACTACCATGGCGTGCCCGCCGCGCTGATGAAGAAGTTCGAGGGTGAGCCGCTCATGCTCAAGTTCGCCCTGCCCCTTTACGACAAGCTGCTCGGCCCCGCGCTGCTGCTGCTGGGTATCACCGTCCTGCTCGGCATCGCCTACCGCACCTCGCTGTTCCTGCTCGGGCTGCTCTACATCAGCCTCACCTGGGGCCTGATCCTCATCAAACAGGACGATGGAGTGTCGTGGCTCGGCATCCACATGATCCTCGTCGTCGGCGCTCTCGCCCTTGCGCAACACAACCGCCTCGCCATACTCAAAAAATGGTAACTCCCATGAATCCTCAACCACCTTCCGTTCTGAACCGCCGCGACTTCCTCTCGAAGTCACTTTCCGGCGCGGGTGCTGGCCTCGTGCTTGGCGCGCCCAACCTCCTCCGTGCCGCCAACAACACCCCCGGCGGCTCCGAGGCGATCCACATCGCCATCGTCGGCTTCGGCAAGCAGGCCGAGGTCCTCTTCGAGTGCATGAAAAACATTCCCGGCATCCGCTTTCAGGCCGTCTGCGATATTTCGAAAAACCGCATCGACAAATACCGCTCGGCCAGCCGCGGCATGCCCAACGCCGAGGGCACCAAATTCTACACCGACATCGATGACATGCTCTCCAAAGAGCAGGGCCTTGATGCCGCCATCGTCGCCACGCCCGACTTCTGGCACTCGCCCCACACCGTGAAATGCCTCGAGGCGGGCCTCGCCGTCTATTGCGAGAAGATGATGTCAAACACCATCGACGGTGCCCGGGCCATGGTGAAAGCCATGGAAAAAACCGGCAAGCTCTGCCAGATCGGCCACCAGCGCCGCTCCAATCCACGCTACCGCTTCACCTACAACCGCCTCATCAACGGCAATAAAATCTGCGGTCAGATCGTCAATGCCAACGGCCAGTGGAACCGCTCGCTCGGCTCATCCCAGGACATCGGTGGCGCCAAGATCGCCAAATCCATCATCGTGCCCGACGACATCCTCAACCAGTATGGCTTCAAGGACATGCACCAGTATCTCAACTGGCGCGTCTATCGCGATCTGTCCGGCGGCCCGATTTCCGATCTCGGCGCACACCAGATCGACATCTTCAACTGGTTCCTCGGCACCGCCCCCAAGCGCGTTTACGCCTCCGGTGGAAACTCCTTTTTCAAGAACCGCGAGCACTTCGACAACGTGATGTGCATCTTCGACTACGACACCCCCCAGGGCGAGGTGCGCGCTTTCTATCAGGTGCTCACCACCACCAGCTACGGCCTGGGTTTCTACGAGAGCTTCATGGGCACCGAGGCCTCGATCCGGATCTCGGAAATCGCGGCCACTTCCGCTATTTACCGCGAGAGCGGCGACCACGTGCCGGACTGGGGCCCGCTGGTGGACAAGGGCTACCTCATCCGCAAGCCCGCGCCGCCAAAACCCGAGCCGTCCGCCGACGCCGTCGCTTCCTATGAGTCCGCCGCGCCGGATGTGTATGATTTGCCTGGAGGTTCCAACAAGCCGGCCCACCAACCGCACCTCGAGAATTTCTTCGCCGCCGTGCGCGGCAAGGCCAAGCTCAACTGCGATGCCCGCCACGCCTTCGAGAGCGAGGCACCCATCTTCTGGGTCAATCCTTCCGCCCTCAGCAAACAACCGATCGACCTCGGCACCGAACACCTCTCTGTCTAACTTATGAAAACCAAACTGACTGCCACCGTCCTGTTCGCCTTCTCCGCGCTTGCCTTCACCGGCTGCGGCAAGAAATCCGCATCCGAGCCCGCCCCCGAAACTGCGGCGGCTGCCGAAGTTTCCAGCGCTTCACCCACCGGAACCGCCGGCGGCGTGCCTCTCACCACCGAGTTCCCGCCGGAGCTCATCGAAGGCACCCCCAAGCCCATCAACGTCCCTAATCTCGTGCAGGCCCCCACCAAGGGCCCGGAATTCCTCGTTCCGCAAGGCACCACCCTGCTCTCCGCCGGCAAACCCGTCACCAGCAGTGACACCGATCCGATCATCGGCTCTCTCGACCTCATCACCGATGGCGATAAGGAAGCCGGTGAGGGCTATTTCGTCGAACTGCTCGATGGCCTCCAATGGGCGCAAATCGACCTTGAAAAGTCCTCGGAACTCGCCGCCATCTGGCTGTGGCACTTCCACTCCCAGAAACTCGCCTATCACGACGTCATCATCCAGGTTTCCGATGATGCGGAATTCAAAACCGGCGTCACCACCATCTTCAACAACGACTATGACGACTCCGCCAAGATGGGCAAGGGTGGCGACCAGCCCTACGTCGAGTCCCGCTTCGGCAAACTCGTCGATGCCAAGGGTGCGAAAGGCCGCTACGTCCGCCTCTTCAGCAATGGCAACACCTCCAACGAGATGAACCATTACATCGAGGTGGAAGTCTTCGGGAAAAACCTCTGATCGTTTCGCAAGAACCGCCACGCCCCATGCAACGCCGCAGTTTCCTCACCTCCACCGCACTCTCTGGAGCCGGTCTTGTCCTACTGCCGAGCGGCGTTCTGGCCGGCAAAAACTCGCCAAACAACAAGCTCAACATCGCCCTCATCGGTGTGTGGGGCCGCGGCCTCGCCCACTATGATTCCATCGGCAAGGAAAACGTCGTCGCCCTTTGCGATATCAACGAGGCTTTCTTCCCCGATGCGCTCAAGCGCTTCCCCGGTGCCAAGACCTACACCGATTGGCGGCAATGCCTCGACCAGAAGGATCTTGATGCGGTCGTGATCTGCACCGCCGATCACCATCACGCCTTCATCGCCAACTGGGCGCTCAACCGCGGCCTCCACGTTTATTGCGAGAAACCCCTCGCCATCACCGTCGAGGAAGCCCGGGTTGTTAGGGCGAACTGGCTCACCAACAAGGACAAGCTCGCCACGCAAGTCGGGATGCAGCGCCACGCCGAGCCCAACTTCAACCGCATCAAGGAGCTCATCCAGGATGGTGCCATCGGCGAGCTTCAATCCGCCGCCGCCTGGGGCAACCGCCAGATCCGCCGCGACGGCTACTATCCCGCCGCAGGACAACCGCCGGCCGGCCTGCACTGGGACTTGTGGCTCGGGCCCGCGCCACTGCGGCCCTACAACCCGAATTACTTCAAAGGCAACGCCGGTGCGAACTGCCTCCAGTGGAACATGTTCTGGGACTACGGCGCAGGCCAGATCGGCGATATGGGCAGCCACACCATGGACATTGTCTGGAATGCGGTGGATGCCACCCTGCCCACCTCCATCGAGGCCAAGGGCGAGGCTTTCAACCCGGACGTCACCCCCGTCGAGTGCGAATCCCACTTCGAATTTCCAGCCAACGAACGGCGCGGACCGATCCGCGTGAGTTGGTATCAGGGCGGTGCCATGCCGCGCTCTCCAAGCACCGCCATCGATCTCAAGGCCATCGGCCACGGTGTCTGGTTCAAAGGCAGCAAGGGCTTCCTGGTTGCCGATTTCACCACGCGCATGATCATCCCCTATGGCGGCGAGGCGGATCTTTCCTACTACAAACCCCGTGCCAAGGAGCAACAACTCCCGCCGGTGGGCCACTTCCAGCAGCAGTGGATCGACGCCTGCAAGAACCCCGCCCTCAAGACCGCCTGCGATTTCGAATACAGCGGCAACATGATCGAACAAATGCTGCTCGGTCTCGTCGCCTACCGCGCCGGCGCGAAAATCGAATACGATCCCGTCGTCGGCAAGATCACCAACAACCCGGCCGCCAACGAGTTCCTCAGCCGCAAATACCGCGATGGCTGGGTTCTCAACGGCTGAATCGGCGTCAGCCCGCCACCTGTCCGATCACATGGTGAAAGCTCTGCTCAAGATGATCGCGGCATGGTTGGCCACCATCGGCATTGCGTTTGCCGCAACCGATGGCTGGACCTCCGACTGGCAGGCCGCCAAGGACCGCTCGAAGGCCGAAGGCAAACCGATCCTCATCTACCTGACCGGCTCCGACTGGTGCGGCTGGTGCAAGAAGCTCGAAAAGGAAGTCATTTCCCAACCGGCTTTCATGGACTTCGCCAAGCGGCACTTCGTCCTGATGGAGGCGGATTATCCCAGAGAAAAGCCGCAGCCGCCCGAACTCAAAAAACAGAATGCGGAACTTGAAAAGAAATATCTCGCCGGCGGCTACCCCACCATGTGGGTGCTCGACTCCGAGGGCAACAAGCTCTCCAGCGACCTCGGCGAGATCAAGGGCGGCGTCGATGGCTACATCGCCAAGTTGAGGGAGTTCCTGCCGCAAGAGTCCATCCGCGCCTTCATCGACGACAGCGCGCCCGGCTTCCGCGATCTAACCGAAACCGATTTCACGAAGGTCAACAGCGCCGCCGACACCTGGACATGGAAGGACGGCGTCCTGCACTGCACCGGCCAGCCGGTCAGCGTCATGCGCAGCGTGAAACCCTTCACCAACTTCGAACTCGTGGTGGAGTGGATGCACGAGAAACCCGCCGGCAACTCGGGTGTCTTCTTGTGGACCACGCCGGAATCCATCGAAAAACTCGCCGCCGCCGGCAAGCCCGGCCTGCCGGATGGCATCGAAGTGCAAGTCCTGGATCACGCGTTCACGGATCAGATGAAAGCCGCCGGAAAAGCCAGCGACTGGTTCGGCACGCATGGGGATGTGTTTCCGGTGCGCGTGAAGATGACTCCGTTTCCTCCGCTCTCGCCGGATGGCAGCCGCAGTTTTCCGCGCAAGCAGCTCGCCAAGGGCCACGGCGAGTGGAACCAATATTACATCCGCGCCATCAATGGCGAAGTGCGCCTGTGGGTGAACGGCGAGGAAGTCTCCGGCGGTACCGCCTGCGATCCCGCCACCGGCTACCTCTGCCTGGAGAGCGAGGGCTCGCCGATCCAGTTCCGGAAAATCCGCATCCGCGAGCTGCCTTGAGTCGTGCGATCTTGAAATCGTTTCCAGAGTGTGATTCGATTCCGCATGGCGAAAATCCACCAAGCGGCCCGGGACGGCGACCTGGCCGAGCTCCTGCGACTGCTCGATGACGGTGCCGATCTCGAAACCCGTGACGATAAAACGGGCCATACACCGCTCATCGCCGCTTGCCTGAGCCCAAACGCCGACCCGGAGATTGTTCAATTACTGCTCGATCGCGGCGCGAACGTGCATGCCAGTGGTAAACGATACGGCAACCAAGATGAGCCACTCATTGCGCTGGCGATTCAGAACGAGGACACCAACTGCGACAAGATCCGCCTGCTGATCGTGTGCGGCGCGGAGGTTCACTATCGCTCGGCCCATGGTTACACGCTGCTGACATTGGCTTCCTGTGGCGGGCGGGAGGATGTTATCGACCTCTTGCTTGCCGCCGGTGCACCGGTCGATGGAAAATCCGACCATGGGGAATCCGCGCTCAGTGTGCTTTCGCGCAGAGGACTATTCGATGCCGTTGCCAGGATCCTTGGACATGGTGCCGATCCTGGTCCGCTGCAATGGACAACGCTACATCGCGCGGTCGCATTGGGAAGCTTGGGCGAGGTTGGTGAACTTCTTGATCAAGGTGGCAACATGGAAGCCACCGACTTTTGGGAACGGACCGCTTTGCTTCTCGCGATTCAGGCGGGTGATACGGAAAAAGCAGGATTGCTTCTCGCCCGTGGTGCCAACCGCAAGGCCACCGGGCGCTGCGGCAAGCCACCGATGCATTACCCGATTGATCGCGATGACGCCGCAATGCTCCAATGGCTTATTGGGCAGGGTTTCGACATCGGACAGGAAGACAGATCGGGCAATCCCGCCCTTGTCGAAGCTGTAACTAATAGCGCGCCGGCTTGCTTCCAGGCGCTGATTGCCGCCGGCGCGGATTGGAAATGGCAATGTCATTACGGCTTCGGCTTGATGCACGACGCCACCCACCCGGAAATCATCCGGACATTGATGGAACTCGGTGCCGATGCCGCCGAACTCGAAGCCGAACAGCGGCGCAAGCTGGTCGGCCTCGACACGACCGAAGAACTGTCGGTCAGCAAGGAGGAATATTTCGCAGGGCGTTTTCGAAGGTTCGGAAACGCCAATCCCGAGCGCATGCGGATACCCTACTGGGACGCGATGGTCCGCTGCGGTTGGGAAGCCTATCAGGCAGCCGGCCGGTTCGGTGATGAGTCCTTCGGGCGAAACAATCCTGTTTGGTGCCATCATCGCCTTGGCATGTCCCTGACCGTCCTGCCCGACGGACGTTTTGTCGAAATCGCCGGGGAGCACGAAGACCACTACGATCCGGATTTCTGCATCTACAACGAGGTCTTCGTTCACGACGGCAAGGGCGGGTTCGAGATTTTCGGTTATCCGGATGAGGTATTTCCGCCGACGGATTTTCACTCCGCGACGCTGGTCGGACCGTGGATCTACATCATCGGGAGCTTGGGATACCGGCACACACAAAACGCCCAGCATTTCCAAACGCCGGTCTATCGCCTGCACACGGAAACATGGCGGATCGAACGCGTGAGCGCCCGGGGAAAATCACCTGGCTGGATTTACAGCCACCGTGCGCAACTCAGAAATGCTAGCATCCTGGTTTCCGGCGGCAAAGTCCTGACTCTTGAAGCGGCTGGAGACACCAGGATCTCCGATCATACCGGACGTTACTCGCTCGATTTGGAAACCCATGAATGGAGGCAACTCGCTGACTCTGATCCGTGACTTGTCCGGACTCTACCGACCCTGCCGGGGTTTTTCTTTTCAAGCCGGAGATGTGCCGCCACAGTCCGCGGCCTTTCCCGATCATGTCAGACGCCCGCAAGCCATTTCCCTTCCGCGAATTCGAGCCCAAGTGGCAACAGCGCTGGGAGTCCGAGAAAACCTTCCGCACCCGCGGTCCGGGAGACGAGGGGTTCGATCCCGCCAAGCCGAAATACTACGTGCTCGACATGTTCCCCTACCCGAGCGGCGCGGGCCTCCACGTCGGCCACCCTGAGGGCTACACCGCCACCGACATCATCGGCCGCTACAAGCGCATGACCGGCCACAACGTCCTTCACCCGATGGGCTATGACTCGTTCGGCCTGCCCGCCGAGCAATTCGCCATCAAGACCGGCCAGCATCCGGCGATCACCACCGCCGCCAACATCGGGAACTTCCGCCGCCAGCTCAAGTCGCTCGGTTTCGCCTACGATTGGGACCGCGAAATCGCCACCACCGAGCCGGAATACGTGCGCTGGACCCAGTGGATCTTCCTCCAGATCTATCACTCTTATTTCTGTGAGGAGTCCAATCAAGCCCGCCCTGTGAGCGAACTCGAAGCCAAAGGCTGGACGCGCGATCAGATCGATGATGTCCGCCTCGCCTACGTCGCAAACACCCCCGTCTGGTGGTCGCCCGACCTCGGCACCGTGCTCGCCAACGAGGAAGTCGAGGAGTGGAAAGCCAAAGGCCACACCGTCGAACGCCGCCCGCTGCGCCAATGGATGCTGCGCATCACGAAATACGCTCAGCGCCTGATCGACGAACTCGACACGCTCGACTGGCCGGATGGCATCAAGCTGCTGCAGAAGAACTGGATCGGTAGAAGCGAAGGCGCATCCGTCTTGTTTGAAATCCCGAATTTCAAATCTCAAATCGAAGTCTTCACCACGCGTCCGGACACTCTCTTCGGCGCGACCTACCTGGTCCTCGCTCCCGAACACCCATTCGTTCCGGAGATCACCACTGCGGAACAAAAGGAAACCGTCGAAGCCTATCAGAAGAGCATCGCCTCCAAGTCCGACATGGACCGCGGCGATCTCAACAAGGACAAGTCCGGCGTCTTCACTGGCGCGTTTGCCATCAATCCGGTCAACGGCGAACAAATCCCCGTGTGGATCGCCGACTATGTGATGATGGGATATGGAACGGGCGCGATCATGGCCGTGCCGGCGCACGATGAGCGGGATTTTGAATTCGCGAACAAGTTCAGCCTTCCCATCGTGCAAGTCGTCGCGGACTCAAGGAGCGTGGGCGTCTCGCCCACGGGGTCCCAGTATCTGAATCCAGAGAAAGAAATCGAAAAACACAAACCCAGTCTGCTCCCCCACTGGCAACAGGATTCAAGACTCTACTTCGTCACCTGGCGTCTCGCCGACAGCCTCCCCGCAGAAAAGCTCAAGGAACTGAGCGATGATCGAAACGCATGGCTCGCTCAACATCCCGAGCCATGGAGCGATACCATCGAAAAGGAATATCACGATCAATTTGCCAAAACCATCGATCATTGGCTCGATGCCGACAGTGGTGAATGTGTCCTCAAAGACCCTTCAATCTCAAAAATTGTCTCCGATGCACTGCTCCATTTTGATGGTGAGCGCTATCTGATGGAATCTTTCGTGGTAATGCCGAACCATGTGCATGCCCTCTTCCGTCTTGCTCCGGGGCTTCAACTCGAAGATGTCATTCAATCGTGGAAGAGCTTCTCCGCGAAAAAAATCAACGCGGCACTCGGCCGGGAAGGCGTTCTCTGGCAGCGGGATTATTGGGATCGCATCGTCAGGGATCCAGACCATCGTGCCAATATCCTGGATTATATTAGGAAGAATCCGGTAAGGGCGAAGTTGGCTGATGGGACTTATGTGCTCTTTTCAAGGAGTGTGGGCGTCTCGCCCACACAGCCGGACACCGTGGGCGAGACGCCCACGCTCCTTGA
>JBGSUP010000404.1:0-15473 GCA_041753485.1 Akkermansiaceae bacterium | reverse complement strand
GCGAGCGGGCCGATCGCCCTGAGCGTGGGGCCGAACCTCATCACGACTCTCGTCCGGGCGCAGGACGGCGTGACCACCCGGACCTACACGGTCAACGTCAACCGCGCGTCGGCCGCCACCGTGGCCACAACACCGGCGGTGGTCATCGATTCATCCCGTGCGACATTGAACGGTTCCGCCAATCCGAACGGCGTCTCGTCGGTCTATTTTGAATACGGCACCACTCCGGAGTTCGGCAGCCGCACGCCGGAGCGGGATATTTCCGGCACAAGCTCGCGTGCTTTCGCCGCCAGTCTAACGGGTCTGAGCGGCGCGACGACCTACTATTTCCGCACAGTGCTCTTCAATGCCGCCGACACGATCTATGGTGACAGCCGCCAGTTCACCACCGTGCCCAATCCGCCGGTGGCCGCGACCGGTGCCCCTGCGAACGTGACGGCTTCCACGGCCACCCTGATCGGCGCGGTCAATCCCAACGGAGTCCAGGCATCGGTCTATTTTGAATACGGGCTGACCACCGCCTACGGCCAATCCACTCCGGTGCAGAAGATCCCCGCCGGCACCACCACCGTCTCGGTGCAGGCTCCGAATCTCGCCCTGATTCCGAATGCGGCCTACCATTACCGTCTCGTCGCGAGCAACAGCGCGGGCACCGCGCTTGGCAACGACGTGCTGTTCACCGTCGTCGAAGGCGGCGGCAGCGGCAGCGGTGCACCCACCAGCGTGCCAACTGTTGTGACCGACTCTGCGGCGGCCATTGGCACGGAGTCCGCCATCCTCGGGGGCACGGTCAACCCGAACAGTGGCACGACGCTGGTGAAATTCGACTACGGGCTCTCCCCGTCTTTCGGCAGCAGCACCCCAATCCGGGGCGTGGGCAATGGCAGCACTTCCTTGTCAGTGGCGGTCCCGGTGACCGGCCTGTTGCCGGGGACGACCTATTACTACCGCCTTTCCGGTTCTAACAGCCTTGGTGAAGGAGCCGGTGATGCCATCGCCTTTACCACAGCCTCGCCTGCGCCGACTGCGGTGACGGGCGAGTCCACCGTGCTCACCACCACCAGCGTGCGCATCGACGGAGAGGTGCGCGCCCGCGGCGCAAGCGTTGAGGTGTGGATCGATTTTGGCACTGACGGCATTACTTTCAACAGCGTGAGGGCAACGCCGGAAACCGCAAGCGGCGACCAGGGCACCGGAGTCAGCGCCGAGTTGCAGGACCTCGCCCAGGGAGTGACCTACTTCTATCGCGTCCGCGCCACCGGCCCGAATGGAGAGGGGAAGGGCGAAACCCGGACCTTCGCGGTCGAGTCTCTGTCCGGCTTGATCCAGCAGTTTCCGCCGGGTGTCCCCATCTCCGCCCGCCAGGGGGCGGTGAATATCACGCTGGATCCAGCTGATGGCGGCACCGGATGGCGTTTTGCGGGCGAACAGTTCTGGCGCGACTCCGGCGTCCCGGCGACCGGTCTGACCACGGGTGACCGGGTGATCGAATACCGCCCGGTCCCCGGCTACGTCCAGCCGCCGACCGAAGCCGTGGCCGTAACCAGCAGCGTGGTGCCTGCCGCGCTCGCCCGGACCTACACGCCGACTTCCGAACCCGGCAACAGCAGCCTTGTCGTCACCCTCAAACCGCAGGATCTAACCGAAAACATCGCTCCCGCACGCTGGCGCTTCTTCGGCGAAGGCGATGATCAATGGCGGGAGAGCGACACCCGCGTGGATGGATTGGTTGCCGGCAACTATGTCATTGAAAGCAAACCGGTGGATGGGCGCAGCACGCCGACTCCGGTGACGGCCAGCCTGCAGGCCGACCAGACGACGGGCATCACCATCACCTATTACATCGCCGATCAACCGGTCGGAACCCCGCCGGCCATGGTGCCATTCGAATTGGTTTCCACTGACACCTCCGTGCCCAACGCCTTTGTCGGCCAGATCCGCGGCGCGGCCGGATCGGGCACCGGTTTCGTCGTCCGTCCGCGGGTGGTCGCCACCGTCGGCCACGTCGTCTTCGACGATGGCACGCTGGCCTTGACTACCGGCTTGCAGTGGCTGTTCCAGCGTGACCGCGGGGTGCATGACCCAGTTCCGCAGATTCCCCGCGGCAACTACCTGATGACCGGCTACGCCGCACAACGCGTTCTCGACAACTCCCCGGGTGTTTCCTCGCCGCAGTCCCAGAACCTCGATGTGGCCACGATGTTCTTCCTTCAAGACGTCGGGCGCGGCGGTTTCAGCGGCTACGTCGCCAGCGACACTTCGGCCAATGAGTTTCTGCTTTCCGACTCGCTCAAGACCATGGTCGGCTACCCGGTGGATGCCATCCCGGAAACCGATCTGGACCGGGTGCACGCGACGCCGCCAGTCAATATTGCTTTTACCCAGACCTTCGGCCGGACCTTCACCACGCCTGACATCCGCTCCAGCGGTGGGGCGTCCGGCGCACCGCTCTGCGTTCTCGGCGAAAACGGTGCCTACTATCCTGCGGCGGTTTATCTTGGCGGCACCGGCCAGACCGTGGTCCGCGCCATCGACAGCGAAGTGGTCGAACTGATCTCGTTCGCGGATGCCAGCTCTGTGGACGGGGTGGGGGTGAACGGCGGCTCGCAGTTGCTTGCCGTCGAGGAAGTTTATGAAAACCCCGAGCTCGGGGCGCTTAAAGTGCTCATCGAGTCCGCCGCGGCCCGCAATGCCGGTGCCGGTTGGCGTTTGGGCAACCAGGCGTCCTACCTGCCATCCGGCGCGCAGTTGAGTGATCTTGCGCCCGGAGATGCCACCATCAGCTTTCCCGCCTTGGAGGGCTTTGTGCCGCCAACGCCGCAGGCCGTCACCGTCGCGGCCGGCGTGCTCAAGACGATCACCTTCGTCTATGAACAGGTCGTGACGCCGCCCTTGATCACCTCCGGTGGCACCGCATCCGGTAACCGCGGGGAGGTGCTTTCCTATCAGATCACCGCCGACAATTCGCCCGCGCTCTTCTCTCTCACCGGCCTGCTTCCCGCAGGCCTGACCTTCAGCCCGGCGACCGGCCTGATTTCCGGAACCCTGAACGAAGCAGGGGTCTTCACGGTGGACATCGGTGCGAGCAACACCGGCGGTGCGGACAGCCGCAAACTGGTGATCACCTCGCTGCCGGTGCTGGCTACCCAAAGCGTAACCGTGCCTTATCTGGTAGCGGCCGGCATCGCCCTCGCCTCCAGCGAAAGCGGCGGTGGTGTGACTTGGACCGCCACCGGCCTGCCGACGGGCCTTTCCCTCAACCCAGCTAACGGTTTGATCTCCGGCATCCCGCAAGTCCCGGGAGTCTATGAAATCCCGATCTCGGTCACCAAGCTCGGGGCCACCTCCACCGCCGCGCTCACCTTGACTGTCACCGGCATCCCGCCGCTCATCACCCTCCAGCCCGCAGCGGCGCGCACTGTTCAATTCGGGGCCACGACGACGCTGACCGTGGACTCCACCGGCCTGCCGGAACCCGACTTCCAGTGGTATGAAGGCCCCAGCGGCAATACCGACATCATCGTGCCCGGCGCGACTTCCAAGGTTTTCACCACCCCGATCCTCACCTACGGCACCAGCTACTGGGTCCGTGCCTCAAGCATCAGTGGCACGGCCGACAGCAGCGCCACGGTGATCAGCATCTCGCCATCGTCCAACGCCAACCTCATCGGCCTCGTCACCAGCGACGGAGCGGTTTCCCCGGCTTTCAATTCCAACGCCACCTCGTATTTTCTAACGGTTCCCAACGAGGTTTCCGCCATCCAGCTCACTCCGCTGGTGGAGGTCACGCAGTCCACGGTCCGCGTGGCCGGCATCCTCGTGCCTCAGGACGGAGCCAGCGAGCCGGTCGCACTCGTCGTCGGATCGAATCTCATCAATATCGACGTGACGGCAGGCAATGGAAGCGCCGCGAAACGCTACACACTCAGCGTGACGCGTGCCTTGCCACCGTCGGTCACCACCCTTGCGGCCACCGGTGTGACCGACTCCACCGTTCTCCTTCGTGGCACGGCCTCGCCTAACGGGGCCGGCACGGTATTCTTCCAATACGGTCCATCCGCGGGGACTTACGGCAGTGCCACGCCGGGCCAGGAAATTTCCGGCACCACGGCATTCTCCATCGAGGCACCGCTCGCCGGATTGGAATCGGAGGCCACTTATCATTACCGCATTGGCATCACCACTGGCGCAGGCACCCTCTTCGGCGGTGACATGTCGTTCACCACTGCCAAGGCTCCGCCACTCGTCGCGACCGGCCGTCCGAACGACGTGGAAGCCGGCAAGGTGAGGTTGATTGGTGCCGTCGATCCCAACGGCACGCCGACCACCGTCTATTTCGAGTATGGCCTCGCCGACGCCGATCCGCCCTATGGTCTGACGACCCCGCCGCAACTGGTTCTTGGCGGCACCGACGTGGTCGATATCGGGTTCCCGGTGGAAGGCCTGATCGACGGCAAGACCTACCGCTATCGCCTGGTTGGCAACAGCACCGAAGGCATGGCCTACGGCGAGGACGTCGAGTTCACCGCCGGTCAGGCAAACAGCGGCTCCGGCACGCCCGTTGAAAAGCCGGATGCCACCACGCTCGAGCCGCTCGCGGTCACATCCGCTTCGGCGATCTTCCAAGGCAATGCCAATCCGCAGGGTGGAACGACTTTTGTCCGCTTCGATTACGGCCCGTCCATCAACTACGGGCAATCCACGACAAGCCGCGGCATCGGCAACGGGACGGACTCGTTCAACGTGTCCGAGCCCGTGTCCGGCCTGGTTGCCGGCATCACCTACCATTATCGCCTGGTGGCGATCAACAGCCTGGGCACGACTTTTGGCGATGACCGCACGTTCAGCACCGGCTTCCTCGCGCCGCTGGCGACCACCGGGGGCGCGAGCCCGCTGACCGTGAGCAGCGTCCAGGTTTCAGGCTCGGTGAGGGCGCGAGGCGCGACCGTCGATGTCTTTTTCGACTATGGCACGGACGGCGTGAACTTCCCGAACCGCGTGGCTGCGGCGGGGGGCACGGTGAGCGGCGATGCCGAGGTGCCGGTGCGTGCCGACCTGACCGGCCTGCGAGGCGGGGTGACTTATTACTACCGCGTCACTGCGATTCGGACGGACGACCCCACCTCCTTGGGCACCGGCGAGGTGAAAACATTCTCAAGCGACTCGTTGATCGGACTGTTCCAGAAATTCCCGCGCGAGCTTGGAATCGAGGAATATCTGGGTGAGCTCCAGGTCAACCTGCTCCCGCTCGGCACCGGCAAATGGCGCTTCGTCGGCGAAGTCGAATGGCGTTCCTCCGGCACCGTGGCCACCGGTCTGGCCACCGGCGACCGCGAGATTGAGTTCCTGCCTGTGGCGGGCCTGCTTCAGCCGGCGCGCGAGCTGGTCGGCGTGATCAGCGGGGCGTCCAGGTTGGTGCTGGAGCGTGAGTATTTCCAGTCTGCCACGCCGGGAGACTCCGGCTTGCAGGTGTTTCTGGAGCCGGCGAGCAGGGTCGCGGCGACGCCCACCTCCAATCGTGTGCAATGGCGTCTGGCAGGTGATTCCAACTGGAAAAACTCCGGGGAACAAATCACCGGCCTGATGGCCGGAAGTTATCTCGTGGAGTTCAAGAAGGCCCACGACTTGGACGCACCGCCACCAGCCACCGTCGTCGTCGCCCGCGGGCAGATCCAGACCGCCAGCTTCGCCTACAACCCGGAGCTGGATGCCGACTCCAGTTCCATCCGCGTTCTTTCGTTCGGCGGTATTTCCACCGACCGGAACCTGCCTCATGCTTACGTCGGCCAGATCCGCACCGACGCGGGCTCCTACAGCGGCTTTGTCGTCAAGCCACGCGTCGTCGCCACCACCGCCCAGGCTGTCTTCGATGAAGTCACCCTGGCGCAGATTCCTGGAACGCAATGGGTGTTTCAGCGCGACCGGGAGGTCCACGAGCCCAAGCCGATGGTCCCGCGCGGCTTCTATGCCTTCGACGGCTATGCGGCGCAGAGGGAGGCGGAAAACACGCCGGGCAAACTTTCCACCACCGCTCAGGGTCTCAACGCGGCAGCCATTTACTTCCTCGGCGACGCCGGGCGCGGCGGCTACTCCGGTTTCCTCGCCACCGATCCGGACAATTCGCCGCTTCTCAATTCCCCGGCCCTGAAAATCCTGACCGGCTACCCCATCCGCGGTGGACTCTCGACCTCGAACTTCGGCCGGATGCAGGCCACCCGTGCGACATCCGGAACTTTCACTCCGGTTTCCGCGTCGGTCTTCTCCACCTCGAAGACCAAGGGGCTCAACGGCATGCTTGGCGGTCCGCTCTGCATCCAGCGCGATGGTGGCAGCTACTATCCGGCCGGCATCTATCTCGGCGGCTCCGAATCGAAAAACCTCTATCATGTCATCGACTCCGGCGTGATCGATCTGTTCAACCGCGCCGAAAACACCGCCAATACCGGTGACAACAACACCTCCGGTGGGATTTCCCAGACCAGCTACACCGCCGTCTCCACCACCTCCACGAAAGGCTCGCTGACCGTCATCATCGAGCCCGCGGAGGCCCGCGCCGCCGGGGCGCTCTGGAAGCTCGGCACCGATGCGAGCTTCCTCGTCTCCGGAACCCGCAAAAACAGCCTGACGCCCGGCGATTACATCGTCCAGTTCAAGCCGGTGGCCGGCTTCCAATCGCCCGCCCAGCAAATCCCCGCGGTGCTCGCCAACAACCTCACCACCGTGACCATCACTTATCTCCCCGAGCTATCGGCGGTCGCCTCATGGCGGCTCGAGAACTTCGGCTCCACCTCGAACCAGGGGGCCGCCTCCGATGGCGAGGATCCGGACGGCGACGGCGTGCTCAACCTCGACGAATACATCGCGGGAACCGATCCGCTCGTTTCGGCGGATGTGTTCAAGGTGACGTCCACCCAAAAAGATGCCGGGGCTTTCCGCGCGGAGGTGCAGGGCAAGGCCGGGCGGATCTACACGCTCCAGCGATCTCTCGGACTGGGTCCCGACGACTGGACCACGGTGGCCAGCGCCGGTCCATTGGATGCGGACGCGCCGGTCACGCTAAACGACCCGGAGCCGCCTGCCGGCAGGGCGTTTTACCGGTTTGGTGTTGAATTGCCCGCTCCATGATCATCTTCCCATGCGACAAAATCCGTTTTTCCCGCAGCTCTTGGATTTTGGGCATGGGAGCTGCTGACAGCGGGTTCAACCCATGAAGTCCCCGGTCACTCAGATTCTGAAAACCCTTCACGCACGCTACGCATCGCTTCATGAAGGAGCTGTCGCCGACTACATCCCCGAGCTTTCCAAGGTCGATCCAAACCTCTTCGGCATCTGCATCGCCACCCGTGACGGCAATGTTTACGAGGTGGGTGACACCCGCCACAAGTTCACCATCCAGTCGATTTCCAAAGCGCTTTCCTATGGTCTCGCCTTGGAGGACCGCGGCGAGGAGCACGTGCTCTCACGCATCGGCGTGGAACCATCGGGAGACGCGTTCAATGCGATCAGCTTGAAGCCCGGCAGCGGTGCGCCTTTCAACCCGATGATCAACGCGGGTGCCATCGCCACCTGCGGGCAGATTCTCAACACCGGCGGACAAACCCGCATTCAGCGCATCACTGAGTATCTCTCGAAGTGTGCCTGCGGGCACTTGGAGATCGACGGGCAGGTTTACCGCTCGGAGAGCGAAACCGGGCACCGCAACCGGGCGATCGGCTGGATGCTGAGAAATTTCGGCATCATCGACGAGGACCCGCGCGAAATCGTCGAGACTTACTTCCAGCAATGCTCCTTGCTGGTCACTTGCGCCGACCTTGCAGTGATGGGTGCCACGCTCGCCAATCAGGGAGTGAATCCCCTAACAGGTGAACGCGCCATCGCCCATGACTACGTGGACAACGTGCTCGGCGTGATGGCCAGTTGCGGCATGTATGATTGGTCCGGCGAGTGGCTTTACCGCGTCGGGCTTCCCGCCAAGAGCGGCGTGGGTGGCGGCATCCTCGCGGTGCTGCCCGGGCAGCTTGGCATCGGCGTGTTCTCACCACCGCTCGACGCGCAGGGCAATAGCGTCCGCGCGATCAAGGTCTGCATGGATCTTGCGCGCGACCTCGCGCTGCACATGTTCAATCCCAGTGCGGTTCCTCCGCCGGCGCTGCGCCGCAGCTACAATGCCTCGCAGGTGAATTCCCGGCGCAGGCTGCCGCCGCTCGCGTTGCGCACCCTGCGGCGCTATGGTGAGCGCATCCGTGTGATGGAACTCCAGGGCCCGCTGCTGTTCTCGACCTTCGAGCCTGTGGTGCGCGAGTTGGTGAAGCAGGGGCCATACTGCCAGCACGTCATCCTCAACTTTCGCTATGTGGCATCCATCGATGAGGTCTGCCTCCGGATGCTGCGCGACATGATGCGGCAACTCGCCTCCAGCGGAGTTCGGTTGGTGTTCTGCCACACGGCGCGGCTGAACAAAGCCCTGATCGCAGCAGGCATCGAACCAGAAGCGGTTTTCCCCAACGAGGACGCCGCGCTGGAATCATGCGAAAACGAGGTGCTGGCCCATGTGATGGAGGACCATGAAATGAGCCGGCCGCCCGTCTCGCTCTCCGATTGCGGGATCCTCTCCACTTGCGACGAAACCGAGTTGAAACTCCTCGACGAGCGGATGGAGACCAGAACCCATGCCGCCGGGGAAATGATCATCCAGACCGGAACCCGTGCCGATGAACTCTTCGTCCTCATCTCCGGCAGCGTGGAAGTCCGGCTGCGTCTCGATGGCGAGCGCCATCAGCGACTCGATGTTTTCTCCGTTGGCATGAGTTTCGGCGAACTCGCCTTCCTTGACGGGTCACCACGCTCGGCTGACATCGTGGCGGTGGCACCGGTCCAGTGTCGTGTGATCACCCGGCCGTTCTTCGATGAGTTGGGCACCCGCTATCCCGCCCTGAAAGCCAAGATCCTCAATGAGATCGCGCTTCAGCTTTGTGACCGCCTTCGTCAAGCGAACATCGAGATCTCCGCCTTAAGAAGCTGAGTGTCCCGAAGGCGGGATTCCGGTGAACTGGGTCTTGCCGGGAGTGCCTTCCGGGGTTACTCCGACGCATGCCACTGTTGCTGGGAGTCAATATCGACCACGTCGCCACCCTGCGCCAGGCCCGCTATGCGCTGACTCCGGATCATCCCAATGCGGAGCCCAGTCCGCTACAGGCCGGACAGGATTCCCTCGCGGGTGGCGCGGATTCGCTCACCATTCATGTCCGCAGCGACCGGCGCCACATGCAGGATGCGGATGCATTCCGAATCCGCGCCGAAGTGCCGCTGCCGCTCAATTTCGAAATGGGCGTCACCGGGGAAATGCTTGCCCTCGCCCTCCGACTCAAACCGGATTTCGCCTGTCTCGTTCCGGAATCCCGCGAGGAAATCACCACCGAGGGCGGGCTGGATGTGCGCGCCGGTTTCGAAAAGATCCGCATCGCGGTGGCGCGTTTGCAGGACGCCGGCATCAAGGTCAGCCTGTTCATTGATCCCGACCCGCCGCAGGTGGCGGCCGCCGCCGGGACCGGTGCCGAAATGATCGAACTCCACACCGGCGGCTTCGCCAATGCCATGGGCGATGCGGTGGCGGCCGAACTCAAGCGCCTGACCGACGCCGCAGCCGCCGGCCATGCCGCCGCCCTCCAGGTGAACGCCGGCCACGGCATCAACTATCAGAACATCGCCCGCCTCTGGGTGGTGCCCCATCTCACGGAACTCAACATCGGTCACTCGATCGTTGCCCGCGCCGTGCGGGTTGGGATGACCGCCGCTGTGCGCGAAATGAAAGCCCTCATGGCCTCCTATCCCCGCTGATCATGCGTGTTTTCGGCATCGGCATCGACGTGGTGGAAGTGGCGCGCATCGCCTCTGCCATCGAGCGCCATGGCGAGCCGTTCCTTGCGAAAATCTTCACCTCCGCCGAGCGGGAGTATTGCGAGTCCCGCAAAATCCCCGCCATGCACTACGCCGCGCGCTTCGCCGCCAAGGAGGCCGTGTCCAAGGCGCTGGGCACCGGCATCGGCGGCAATGCCGGATTGCATGATCTGGAGATCGTCCATGATGCCCACGGCGCGCCGAAACTCCGTCTCACCGGTGCGGCGGAAACTTTCGCCAGCCGTCATGGCATCAGTGAAATCCAAATCAGCCTCAGCCACGCCCGGGACTACGCCGCTGCAAATGCCATCGCGCTGATGGAATAAGCCTCCTTGGCGCGGTCTCCCGCTCGAATCCGTCCGAGGGCTTCTCGCTCTTGCCAATGATCAGGAGCAATCCTGTTTTTCCAACCTTCGATGTTGGAAGTCCGGCAGTCAGCGTTCAAGCTCCGCTCATGATTCGTCCCCGCCGCAACCGCCGCACGCCCGCGATCCGCTCGATGGTGGCTGAAACCTCGCTCTCGCCCGCGGATTTCATCCTCCCGATGTTCCTGCACGAGGATGCGGCGGACACGCCGATCGACTCGATGCCCGGCGTCACCCGCTGGTCTTTGCAGGGCTTGATCCGCGAGGCTGGTGAGGCGCATGCCTTGGGTATTCCGGCAGTCGTGCTGTTTCCAAAAATCGAGGAAGCGCTGAAAACGCCGGACGCCGGGGAATGCCATCACGACGCGGGACTGGTGCCGCGCGCCATCCGCGCCCTGAAGTCCGCTCATCCCTCGCTCTGCGTCATCACCGATGTGGCGCTCGATCCCTACAACTCCGACGGTCACGACGGCCTGGTGCGGCGCGACGAACACGGCGAACCCGCCATTCTCAACGATGAGACGGTGGAAATCCTCTGTCAGCAGGCGCTTTGCCATGCCCGGGCGGGAGCGGACATCGTCGCGCCGTCCGACATGATGGACGGCCGGGTGGGCGCGATCCGCGAGGCGCTGGATGCCGGGGGCTTCACCGATGTGTCCATCATGAGCTACACCGCGAAGTATGCCTCCGCGTTTTACGGGCCGTTCCGCGGCGCGCTCGATTCCTCACCGAAGGATGGCGACAAGAAAACCTATCAGATGGATCCCGGCAACCTCCGCGAGGCGGTGAGGGAAACCTTGTTGGATGAAGCCGAGGGCGCGGACATGCTGATGGTGAAACCCGCCGGCATCTATCTGGATGTGATCGCGAAGGTGCGCGAGACCAGCACGCTGCCGCTGGCCGCCTACCAGGTGAGCGGCGAGTATCTGATGCTCAAAAGCGCCGCTGCGGCGGGTTGGCTGGACGAGCGCGCCGCAGTGCTCGAATCCCTCACCGCCATCAAACGCGCCGGTGCCTCAATGATCCTGACCTACTTCGCCGCGCAAGCCGCGCGGTGGCTTCGCGAAGACCGGTGAAGTGGCTGCCCGCCCCGTCGTGCATTTGTGGCAAACCGGAGGAGCATATGTCGGGAAGCAGATCTGTGTCTCGGGAGGTATTTCCATGCACATTAGGTTGCCTGCGAGATGCATCATGAGAAATACCCGACTCCCGCCGTGAGGACCGGCTGGTGTTTGTTGCCGGGGATGTTTTTGGCGACGAGCTTGCCGGAGCGTTCGGTGTGGCCCATCTTGCCAAGGACGCGGCCGCAGGGGGAGGTGATTCCTTCGATGGCACCTCGCGAGCCGTTGGGGTTGTGGGCGATTTCCATCGAGGGTGCGCCGGATTCGTCAACATACCGGGTGGCGATCTGGCCGGCGGCGGCGAGTTGGGAAATGATTTCCGAGCTTGTATAGAAGCGGCCTTCGCCGTGGGAGAGCGGGATGGTGTGGATATCGTCAATTTTGCTGTTGGAAAACCACGGCGAGAGCGTGCTGATGACGCGGGTGTGGGCATAGCGGGAGATGTGGCGGCCGATTGTGTTGTGGACGAGGGTCGGTGCATCGGCGGTGGACTCGCGGATTTCGCCATGGGGCACGAGACCGGTTTTGATGAGGGCTTGGAAGCCGTTGCAGATGCCGAGGATGAGGCCGTCGCGGTTCTTGAGCAGGTCCATGATGGCATCCGCCACGCGCGGGCTGCGGATGATGGTGGCGATGAACTTGGCGGAGCCGTCCGGCTCGTCGCCGGCGCTGAAGCCGCCGGGGAACATGAGGATCTGGGACTGGCGGATCTTTTCCGCAAGGGTTGTTAGGGATTCCTCGATGTGGCTGGCTGTCAGGTTGCGAAAGACGAGAATTTCGGGGTCGGCACCGGCCTCGCGGAAGGCTTTGGCGGAGTCGTATTCGGAATTGGTGCCGGGGAAGGCGGGGATCACAACCTTTGGTTTTGAGTGCCGAGTGAGAAGTGCCGGGCGAGAAGTGGAAGAAGTGAAGAGGGGCGTATCCACGATCTTCGATCCACGATCTCCGATCTCTTCGGGCATCGTCGGATAGACGGGTTCGAGGGTGGATTCCCACGCGGCTTGGAGATCGGTTAGGGCGTGGGTTTCGTTGTTGAGGATGAGGGTGGGTTCGGCGGTGGTATGGCCGATGGTCTGGGCGTTGAGGGATAAGGGGAGTTCTTCGGTGTGTTCGAGGAGAAAGGAGAAGTAGGCTTCGGAGAACAAAGACGTGGGCGGGACGCCCACGCTCCTTGAGGTGAAGCCGACGGCGTTGCCGAAGCACGACTTGGCGAGGGCGGCGGCGAGACCGGGGCGGCCGATGTGGTGGAGGGACAGGAGTTTGCCTTGTTGGTTGAGTTGATGGAGGACTTCGGCGGTTTGTTTGAGGGCTTCGAAGTCAGGCAGGTTGTCGGCGTCGCGCGGGATGGTGATGAGGGAGACGGTGCTGCCGGGCATTTTGAATTCGGGGGAGAGCGCGAGGCTGGCTTTGCCGGGGGCGAGGGCGAAGGAAACGAGGGTCGGCGGGACGTCGAGTTCGTTGCAGGAACCGGACATCGAGTCCTTGCCGCCGATGGCGGCGAGGCGCAGCGAGTGCTGGGCGTGGAAGGCTCCTAACAGCGCGGCGAAGGGCAGTCCCCAGCGTTTCGGATCGCTGCCGAGTTTCGGAAAATACTCCTGCAGCGTGAGGCGGATGTCGGCCAGGTGAGCACCCGCTGCAACAGCCTTGCAGACGGATTCGGTGACGGCGTAAACCGCGCCGTGGAAGGGCGATTTTTCCGACAGGTAAGGATCGAAGCCCCAGGCCATGTAAGTGCAGGTGTCGGTATCCCCTTCCAACAAGGGCAGCTTGGCAACCATGGCGTCGGGCGGGGTGATCTGGTGTTTGCCGCCGAAGGGCCAGAGCACGGTGCCCGCGCCGACCGAGCCATCGAACATTTCTCCGAGGCCGCGTTGGGAGGCGACGTTCAGGGAACGCAAGTGATCCGTGAGCAGTGAGCAGTGAGCAGTGGAAGAAGCGGGCGGGACGCCCACGCTCCTCGAGACGTGGACTTTGGCGGATTGTTGCACGCCGTTGGTGTCGAGGAAGGCGCGGCTCAGGTTGACGATGGTTTTGCCGCGCCAGGTCATGACGAGGCGGCCGCTGTCGGTGACATCGGCGACGTGCACGCATTCGAGGTTTTCCTTGTCGGCCTCGGCAATAAAGTAGGCGGTTTCCCTGGGATCGACGCAGACGGCCATGCGCTCCTGGGACTCGGAAATGGCGAGCTCGGTGCCGTCGAGGCCGTCGTATTTTTTGGGGACGGCGTCGAGGTGGATGAGGAGTGACGGGGCGATCTCGCCGATGGCGACCGAGACGCCGCCGGCGCCGAAGTCATTGCAGATTTTGATTTTGCGGGTGAGTTCCGGGTTGCGGAAGAGGCGTTGGATCTTGCGCTCGGTGGGGGCGTCGCCTTTCTGGACTTCGGCGGAGTTTTCGAGCGCGGAGTCGTCGTGTTCCCTGGAGGAGCCGGTGGCCCCGCCGACGCCATCGCGTCCGGTGCGGCCGCCGATGAGGAGGATGACATCACCGGGTGCGGGGGTGCCACGGAAAACGTTGGCGCGGGGGGCGGCGGCGACGACCGCGCCGATTTCGAGGCGCTTGGCGACGTAGCCGGGGTGATAGAGTTCCGCGACCTGGCCGGTGGCGAGGCCGATCTGGTTGCCGTAGGACGAGTAGCCGTGTGCGGCGACCTGGCAGATTTTCTTTTGCGGGAGCTTGCCGGGAAGGGTTTCGGAAAAGGGGGTGAGGGGATTGCCCGCGCCGGTGACGCGCATCGCCTGATAGACGTAGGAGCGGCCGGAGAGCGGATCGCGGATGCAGCCGCCGAGGCAGGTGGCCGCGCCGCCGAAGGGCTCGATCTCGGTGGGGTGGTTGTGGGTCTCGTTTTTGAACATGACGAGCCAGTCCTCACGGACTGGATTTGAAATTCCAGATTTGAGATTTGAAATTTCCACCGGGACGACGATGGAGGCGGCGTTGACTTCGGTGGAGACTTCGAGGTTGTCGAGCTCGCCGGAGGCGCGGAGTTCGCGCATGCCGGTGAGGGCGATGTCCATCAGGGTGACGGGCTTGTGGGAACGGCCGAGTTTGCCGCGGGTGGCAAGGTAGTTTTGCCAGGCGCGCTGGATGAGCTCGGTGCCCTCGTCGAAGGTGACGTCGTCGATTTTGGTGAGAAAGGTGGTGTGGCGGCAGTGGTCGGACCAGTAGGTGTCGAGCATCTTGATTTCAGTGATGCTGGGGTCGCGCTTTTCCTCATCGCGGAAGTAGGTCTGGCAGAAGGCGACGTCCCCTGCGGACATGGCGAGACTGAATTCGGAGCGGATCGCGGCGGGGTCCCGGGTGGTGAAACCAGTGAGGATGGCGACATCGGGGGGTGCGGATGAACCGCGACGGTCACAGAGCGCCGCCACAGGCACTTCGTGTGAATCCACGGCGTTGATCACGAAGTTTTTGACGGCCGAGAGATCGGCGGCTGACAGCGTGCCTTCGAGAACGACGACTTGGGCGGAATGGACGGCCGGGCGCTCTTTTCCGGTGAGGATCTGCACGCACTGGGCGGCGGAATCGGCGCGCTGGTCGAACTGGCCGGGAAGATACTCGACGGCGAAGGCGGTCTCGTTTTCCGTCAGGGCAAGCGTGCTGGAAAGCTCGTCAACCTGCGGTTCGGAGAGGATGTGGCTGGTGGCTTCGGTGAATTCGGACTCCGTCAGGCCATCAATGTCGTAGCGTTGGATGAGACGGAGGTTTGTGAGGCCGGGCAGACCGAGGGATTCACGCAAGTCGCGCAGGAGATGGCGCGCCCCGGCATTGTGGGCGGGCTTTTTTTCAACGAAAATTCGGTTCATCAGCGGCGTGGCGTGGGAGAGCGCGAAATGCTAAAGCAGCGGACGGTGAGGGCAAGTGGAATGGGGCGGCGGAACGGGGCAGGCCGATGGGCTCCAAGGTTCCCACTTGATTTGTTAAGATTTCCAAAATAGTCTCCGCGCCTGATCGAAGTCATGGCGAAGCAGCGCAGTAAGCCCCCGGGGAGGCGTCCGATGAGCAATCAACGGCGGCTGGGGATTTCGTTTGCCGAGGTGCTGAGCCGGGCGAACCGGCGGGCCCATGAGCAGGCGAACCGCCGGAGCGG
>JBGSUP010000403.1:0-4320 GCA_041753485.1 Akkermansiaceae bacterium | reverse complement strand
GAGTGCCGCCGCCGCGGGATTTTCACCGTCACCTGCGGCGCTGCGGGCGGCCGCCGCGACCCCACCCGGATCCGCGTGGCGGACCTTGCCTACAGCGGCAAGGACCCGCTGCTCCATCAGTTGCGCCGCTGCCTGCGCCAGGATTTCGGGTTTCCGAAAACCCCGATGGGCAGAAAGCCCGAGCCGCTCGGAATCGACGCGGTGTTCTCCGACGAGGCACCGGTTTTCGTCCAGTGTGATGGCGGTGTCTCCGAGGACCGGCCCGCCCAAAGTGGCGAGCCGCTGGGCTGCATGTCCGGCCTGGGCTCGGTGACTCATGTCACCGCCGCTTTCGGCATGACTGCCGCCGGCCGCGTGCTTGCGCATCTTGCCTCGCGGCATGGCACCAGCTGAAAATCAGCAAACCATCCTTTTCGAATTCGACAAGCCTTTCGGCCGACTTTAGCTTGGTCAGCTTGTATGGTTTGCAATGGTCATTCATCCGGTGGCTTGGCATCTCCGGCTTTCCGTAAAGTGTGGCGGGACCCCATCGTTCGGCAGCGGATTGTCGAGTATCTCGGCGGCCGTCGGCTGCGCGATGCGACCTGCACGTTTGTCGCCCGGCTGGATGCGGAAAACCCCGCGCGGTTCGAGCGCCAGCCAGCGGACGCGCTCGACCGGATGCTCGACGAAGGCGGCGAACTGGCCCGCTCGCTCGAGGACCGCTCGTCGATGCTGATCCATCTCGACATCGAATATGTCAACTTCGACGACCCGGCGGCGGCCTATCTCGAAGCACCGCGGATTTTCCGTCTGCAGCAGCCGCTGGTGGAGGCGATCGAGGCCCGGTTGCTGGCTTTCGGCATCCGCTACCTGCATCTGGTCACCGGCCAGGGGCATCATTTCGTGTGGCGGATCCCGCGCGAATCCGCAGTGGCGCGGGCGATCGCGGAGTTGGCGATCTGCACGCCGCCGGATGTTGCCACGCCGGCGGCGGAGCCTTTGTTTCCGCATCTCGCGCTGATGATGGAACACTTCGCCCACCTGGTGAAACAGGATGCCGCGCCCAACTGCGAGGTGCCCGTTGAAATCACCGCCCGGCAGGTGGGGCCCGGGATCTCCGGCGTGCGTGAAATGCTGTCCATTGATCTATCAGAATATGGCGATCCGCTGCACAGCCGCTTGATCCGGATTCCCTACACGGTGTATCGCAAGCCATGGGAGTCCGGCTTGATCGGCCGCATGGGCATCGAGCACCGCGTGAACAAATTCTTCACCCTGCCGCTGCATGAAATGGGGCTGGGCCAGTTGCTGCGCGAACGCCACCGCCCAGCTAAAATCCTCGCGCTTGCGCGCCGGGCGGGAGTGAACATTCCCCTGCAGGAGCGGGGCACCGCACGGCTGATGGATGATTATCTGCGCTCGCCGCTATGCGCGTTCCACCGGAGTTTTTATGCGATTCCGCAGGACCATCCCTCGTTGTGGGCGGAGGGCTATGACAAGACTCCGCTGGAAGTCCTGCCGCCATGCGCCGCCCATGTGCTGGGCGCGCCGAACGACTGGCTGCTCAAGCCCTCCGGTATCCAACTCGTCACGCGCTGCCTGCTGGCGCTCGGCTGGCATCCGCGGCATATCGCCGGTTTGGTGCGCTCGAAGTTTGCCAATCCGGCATTCGGCTGGGGCGACAGGTGGCGCGAATACGATCCCGCGCTGCGCGCCGAGTTTTATGTGCGACTGTTCGCCGGCGAGATCGCCACCGGGCTGGATGCGGGCGTCGATTTCAACTGTGTTTCACAACAGGAAAAACAATTCTGCTGGAACCCCTGCGGATGCTCGTTGGATCCGTTCCGCACCGCGCTTCACCGCCGGTTCAATCCCAACCCATCAAACCCATGAGCGACTGGCGCTGCGGCATCTCCACCGGATGCTTTTATAAAACTCCGATCCTTGACGCGCTGCCCGGCGTGCGTGACGGCGGATTCCTCACCATCGAGGTGTGCTCGTTTCCGGCACACCTCGACTATCACGACCGGGCCGCCGTCGAAAGCGCGGCCGCCTTGATGAAAACCCTCGGCATGGACGCCAACTCGTTTCACGCCCCGTTCGCCGACGCGATTGACATTTCCTCGCCCGATCCCGGTCAGCGTGCGGCCTCGGTGCGTGAGGTGATCACCGCCTGCGATGCGGCCGCCATCCTGCGTGCCAGCTACGTGGTGCTCCACCCCGGCCCGGAACGGGCGGGCAAACCGCCACCCCAGGAATGGTATTACCGGATGAAACACGCCGCGGAGTCGCTCAACGAGGTGGCCTCGCACTGCCGCCACGCGGGTCTCACCTTGCTGCTGGAAAACATGCTGCCGCACCTGATGTTCGGGCATGTCAGCGACCTGATGTTCCTACTCGGCGCGATCCGGGAAACCAACGTCGGCACCTGCCTGGATACCGGCCACGCGTTTCTATCCAAAGACCTGCGCACGGTGGTGCACAAGCTCTCCGGCCATCTGCGCATGCTCCATGTGAATGACAACCGCGGCGACCGCGATGAACACCTCTCGCCGGGAGAGGGGGCCATCGACTGGATCTCGCTCTTCCGGCAGTTGCGGCAGTGGAATTTCCACGGCCCGCTGATCCTCGAACTTGCCGACAGCGGTGAAGCGCCGGAGAAAATCCTGGAGCGCGCCCGCGATGCACGCTCGTATCTGCGCGACATCATCGACCGCCCGGCCGGAACCGGATAGACTCAGCCGCCCGGGGGCCCGGCGAGCGAACGGATGTAGGCACCGATTTCGGAAATCTGAGTCTCGCTGAGACGTCCCGCGTAGGAGGGCATGGCTGGCGCGTAACCCTTCGCAACTTGGGCCTGGGGTTCCAGGATGGAACTGCGGAGGTAAGCGTTATCGACCAGCACCCGCGATCCGTCCGTGAGCTCCTGCATCGTTCCATAGAGACCATGCAGTGCGGGGCCGAGCTGGGCGGCTCCTTGCATGTGGCAGGCCGCGCAACCTTGGGTTTCGAACAAGGTCTTGCCGGCTGCGACCGCCGGATCCGGAGCGGAGCCTCCAGCTGCGGCGGCGCGGGGGCTGAGCAACACGCCGATTAACACCGCTGCGGCGGTTACCGCGGCGAGGATGCAGGCCAGCCACGATTTGAAATGATAACGCGAGTTCATCAGGTGCTTCACCGCCATCAGTGTGAGGATCACGACGATGAGAATGGGCACCTTTTGTTCCGCGGCGTGAAGCCGCGGGAAATGGGCGCTGAGCATCAGGAACAGGACGGGAAAAGTCATGTAGTGATTGTGCAGCGAGCGCATCTTGGCGCGCTTGCCTGGTTCGAGATCATGCGGCTGGCCGGCCCGCAGCGCGCGCATGAACTTGTGCTGGTTGGAAATGATATGGAAAAACACGTTGGCCGACATGCAGGTGCCCATCATCGCGCCGACTTGCAGGTAGAGCGCACGACCGTTGAACACAGTGCCGAAAAACACCGAGGCCCCTAACAGAAACAACAACGAGAGCAACAGCCCGACCACCGGTTTCTTCTTCAAGGGCGAGCGCCAGATCAGGTCATACACCAGCCATCCGCCGATGATACCCGCCACGCTCAGCCAGACGGCGGAGGTGGCGGAGAGCGTGGTCTTCGTGGCATCCACCAGTGAACTGCCGTTGCTGTAAAACAGCGCTGCCAGCAGCACAACGCCGGTGATCCAGGTGGTGTAGGACTGCCATTTGAACCAGTGCAGCCGCTCCGGAATGGCGTTTGCGTGCATCACCCGCTTCTCCAAATGGAACACGCCGCCGCCATGCAGCATGTCAAGCTCGCCTAACAAATCCGGGCCGCGATCCTTCTCCGGCTTCACCAGATTGAGCTCCATCCAGGTGAAAAGCAGCGAATTGCCGATCCACATGATGGCTGCCAGCACATGCGTGAAGCGCAATAGCACGTTGATCCATTCAATCCAGCCGGAGTCCATGATGCGGCAATGTAGCAGTCCGCGTGCTAATCTCAGGCGATCTTGTCCTCGATGCGCAACCGGGCGATGTGGTGGATCTGCTCCAGCGCCGCCGCAATCTCGGCCGGGGCGTCGTTTCCCAGCCTCGCCTCGAATGCCGCCAGCACCCCGTCCCGGGTCGTCAGGCGCGCGCAGATGATGAAGGGAAAACCGAACCGCTCGCGATAACGCCGGTTGAGCGAGGAAAAGCGGTCGTATTCCACATCGCTGAGGCGGTCGAGCCCGAGGCCGGCCTGCTCGCGCGTGGACGCGGCAGTTAGACCCCCGGCACGCGCCAGCTTGCCCGCGAGATCCGGATGGGCGCGGATCAGCGCGAGTTTCTCACCTGC
>JBGSUP010000402.1:0-10396 GCA_041753485.1 Akkermansiaceae bacterium | reverse complement strand
TGCGCGCCTTCGTGAACAGGGGATTCGGCGGAAACCCGGACGATTTCAACACCTCGACGGTCTGGTGGTATGTGCGCAACACCGGCATTCCCATCTCCTTCGGCACCACCGTGCTCATCGGCTTCATCGTCGGCATCGCCATCGCCTGCCAGACATTTTATGCGTTTGTGTTAGACAACCTCAAACACCTCGGCGCGCTCAAGGCCATGGGCATGGGCAACCTGCGCATCAGCCTGATGCTCGTCATCCAGTCCTCGGTCGCGGGCCTCATCGGCTTCGGCATCGGCCTGCTCTTCACGGCGGTGTTCGCCTGGTTTGCCATCGAAAAACAACAACCGCCCTTCATCATGCCGTGGCAGATTCCGGTGGTCGCGTTTTGCGTGATCCAGCTCATCTGCATGCTGGCCGCGCTCTTCGGCATCATCCGCCTGAGCCTTTACGAACCCGCCATGGTCTTCCGCGCATGAGAGATCCCGAGGGCAGAAAAGTCGTGGAGGTCAGGAAGTTGGAGAAACACTTCAACACCGGCACCAACGCCATCCACGTGCTCAAACAGGTCGATCTCGACGCCCATGCCGGCGAGATCCTCATGCTCGTCGGACCGTCCGGTTGCGGAAAAACCACCCTGCTCAGCGCCATCGCCGGCACCCTGCGCGTCGAGAGCGGCGAAATCGAGGTCTTCAAAAACCCGCTTCACCGCATGTCCGGCGGCGCGCTCACCCGCTTCCGCGCCAAGCACATCGGCTTCATTTTCCAGCAGTTCAACCTCATCCCCACCCTCAGTGTGGCGGAAAACGTCGGCATTCCGCTGTTGATCCAAGGGCTTTCAAGTGGCGAGGCTCTCAGACGCTCGCGCGCCGTGCTCGATGCCGTGGATCTCGGCGCGCGCTGGAAAGAACAACCTAACAAGCTATCAGGCGGCCAGCAGCAGCGCGTCGCCATCGCCCGCGCCCTGGTGCACGAGCCACCGCTGGTCATTTGCGACGAACCCACCGCCGCGCTCGACGCCCAGAACGGCGAGATCGTGCTCGAACTCTTCCGCAATGTGGCACGCTCGCCGGACCGCGCGGTCATCATCGTCACCCACGACAACCGGATCTTCTCCTACGCCGATCGCATCGCCCGCATGGATGACGGCGAGGTCATTGAGGAAAAACAACAGCTTCACGAGCAGCCGCCGCATTTCATCCACGAACACGCGCTTCCCTGAGCTGCCCGGGCTGATGGCGGCCTGAACCTCGGAAACACGCGGTCGTTGCCAGGCCGCCGATGTTGCAGCCCGGCATCATCGCCGCCCGTCATACCAGAGCTGCGTGGTTTCCCGACTGCGCAGCGACCGCCCCCCGCTCATCACCACTCCGGCGATCAGGCGGAGCATCTCCCACGGTGTGTAGAGCTCGATTTTGCGCCCGGAAGTGTGGATTGGATGCCGGTGAAGAATGACGATCCGGCGCTTGGTTTTCCGTGCCGCCATTTTCAGGCGCCGGCAGAGCTCCAACTCCTCGCCGGCGAACCAATCGTGGCTGAATCCGCCGACGCTGCGGAAGGCGGCGGCCTCGACGAAGATGAACGAGCCCGCCACCAGTTTCCGCGAGCGGCTGATCAGGTTCCACAGCGAAGTGATGAAGCGGGCCACCAGGGACTCGTTGTCCATCCGGATGGTGACACCGCCGGCGAGAACCCGCCCGGATTCGATCACCGCCGCCACCTCTGCCATCAAGTCCGGGCTTGGATGAGAGTCGGCATCGATGAAAAGCAGCCAGTCCCCGGTCGCGGCCGCCGCGCCGGTATTGCGGGCGCGGCCGATTTGGTTGAACGGCTCGAATACCACCATGGCCCCCGAAGCGCGGGCGATTGCAGCCGTTCGGTCGCTCGAATTGTTGTCGCAAACGATCAGTTCACAGTCCCAGCCGCGATTTGCGACCACGCTTGCGGCCTTGTTGATTTCCGCGAGGGAAGCCGCCAGCAGCAACTCCTCGTTGAAGGCGGGAACGATGATGGAGACGCGCACACGGTGAAGGTAGCGGGACCAGCCGGGCATTCAAGAGGCACAACAGCCGGTCGCCATGGCCCGGCACGGAAAAAGCGGCCCCGGGGCCGCTTTTTCAAGTAAGAGAGAGAGAATCAAAAGACGCTTCAGAGACCCTTTTTCGAAAGCCTGGTGCCTGCGGTCGCACCTTGGCGGGCCTTGAATTTAGGATTCGATTTGCAGATCACGTAAACAGTGCCCTTGCGTTTCACGATCTGGCAATCAGCGTGACGGCGCTTGGCGGAGGCAAGGGATGAGAGGACTTTCATGGCTGGAAATGGTTTGGTTGAACCCGGCCGCGCGTGTCAACCGGGGCGCGAAAACTAGCTTTCGGCACCGCCTTGTAAAGCCATTTCTCGCTTCAATCCCGAATTCCGGAAAATTCCGATCGACCTCCGGCCCGGGATTTCAAGAATCCCGGCATGGCCGAACGCGAGGACCTAAAAAACCTGTCCCTGCTGGGAAAACCCGACAGCCGCCTGCCGTCCTGCCCGGAGGAGGCCAAGTTGGAGGTGTTTCCCAACCAGCGCCCGGGGCGCCGCTACTGGATCACGCTCAACTGTCCCGAATTCTCCTCGCTCTGCCCGGTGACCGGCCAGCCGGACAGCGCCCGCGTGGTGATCCGTTACGTGCCCGGCGAGACCATTGTGGAAACCAAGAGCCTCAAGTTCTACCTCGCCTCGTTCCGCAACCAACCGGCCTTCAACGAGGAAATTGTCAACCGCATCCTCGACGACTTGGTCGCCGCGCTCAAGCCGCAGGAACTCATCGTGCGCGGCGAGTTCGCCCCGCGCGGCGGCATCCAGCTCACCACCGAGGCCACATTTCCCGAGCAACCGGCATGAAAGTCTGCGTGCTTCTCAGCGGTGGCATGGATTCGGTGACGGTGTTTTACGAGGCGCTTGCATCACATGAGGTCGCCGCCTGCTTGTCATTTGATTACGGCTCGAAACACAACGCCCGCGAAATCCCGTTCGCAAAACTCCACTCTGATAGAAACGGCGTTCCACACCACACGGTCGCGCTTGAGTTCATGGATCGCCTCTTCAAGTCCGATCTCCTCCGCTCCGGCGGCGCGATCCCGGACGGCCACTACGCCGAGGCTTCGATGAAACAAACTGTCGTCCCATTCCGCAACGGCATCATGCTTGCCATCGCCACCGGCTACGCCGAAAGCATCGAGGCCGAAGCGGTCGTCATCGCCGCGCATTCCGGCGACCATGCGATCTATCCCGACTGCCGCGAACCGTTCATGCGAGCCATGGCCGATGCCATGGAGCAGGGGACTTACGCCAACATCCGGCTATTGCGGCCGTTTATCACCATGGACAAGGCCGCCATCGCCCGCCGCGGTGCCGAACTCGGCATTGATTTCTCCGAAACCTGGTCCTGCTACAAGGGCGGCGAAATCCATTGCGGCACCTGTGGCACCTGCGTCGAGCGCCGCGAGGCTTTCCAACTCGCCGGCCTGCCCGATCCCACGGTCTATGAGCAGACTCCCGCGCTGCCGCAACCTGGTGGCGGGGAGATCAAATGAACCGCTGCTGGATGGCAAACCCTGCCTTGATCTGCCCGGCAGATTACAAGCCTCACCTCCGAAGATCGGAACTTGGAATTTTGGAGATAGAAATTCCAAGTTTGCGCTAAAGCTGGAATGACCGCCTCCGAAAATCCAATTTTAGGGCACCCGGTGGAGGTGACCGCACGCGAAACAGGGCGCTCTAAAGAGACGGGCAAGGGAAACCAACGGAAGCAGATAAGGCCGTCTCTACGCCTATCCGGGAGCATTTTCTCCAATGGCTGGCCGTGGCCAATCACGAACTGGGCGCTTGATCGCGTGGCCGTCGCGGCTTAGCCTCCACCCATCTTGGTAATGGAAGAAATCTCCCGCATGACATCTGCTGAGCGTGTGGCAACGGGCCAATAAGAATTGATCCCCATGTTGCTCTACCTCGATTCCTGCTGCTACAATCGCCCTTTCGACGATCACTCACAGATCCGCGTCCGTTTGGAGGCCGAAGCCGTGGAGTGGATACTGGAGGAATCACAAACCGGTCGATTCATCATCGTCACCAGCGACTATTTGACTCTGGAACTGCTCCGAAATCCTGATCCAGTCAAGCTCACCAGCACCCTCGCCATGACCGGATACTCTGGTTTACACGTTCCGACCTTGGATTCGGTGGCAACCAGGGCATCGCACATTGAGACCCTCGGCATCACCGGCTTCGACGCCCTTCATATCGCCGCAGCCGAAGCCGCGGGATGTAACTATCTGGTAACCACCGACGACGGACTGCTCAAAAAATCCAAGCGACATTCAAGCCAACTGACAGTATCTGTTCTCAATCCCATCGACATTGTTTCACTGCCATGACACGCACCGCCGAACTCAATCAGAAAGCCAAATCCATTCTCATCCGCGAGCTTGGTCCTGTGGACTACGCCCGCTTCATCCAGCAATACGAAGAAGGATCCGGCGACTACACCGCTGAACGCCATCAATGGCTTGGCGAGCAAAGCGCGCGATCCCTTCATGAACAGGCATCCCAACTTGCCGCCAACGGCGAACTGCCACGTCCAGCCGCAGCAAAACCATTCAGCCCAACGGATTAAAGCGGGGAAAGGAGCATGGGGCGCATCTTCTCTTCCTTTCAGTATTGCAGAATCTCGGCTTTTCAGCTTTTACCACCATGATCCCCGACTTCTGCCCCGCCTGCGACGCCACCGACAAGCCATTCAAGCTCGTCCAGCGCCCGACCGAACAGGACTTCCGCGGCGAAACCTTCCGCGTCACTTCGCCTGCGTTGCAATGCCGCCATTGTGGGTGCGGCATGCTCGGACCGGGACATCTGGATGCCCTGCGCGCCGCCACGCACGACGCCTACCGCCGGAAACACGGATTCCTCACCAGCGGGGAAATTCCCGCCCGCCGCAAGGCCATGGGTCTCTCCCAGAAACGCTTTGCCGAATACCTCGGCGTCGGCAGCGCCAGCATCGAGCGCTGGGAATCCGGCGCGCTCGTCCAGGACAAGGCCAGCGACCTCCTCATCCGCAATCGCACCGACCGCGGCCTCTACTTCAATCTCCGCCCCGCCGGAAGCAGCACTTGCACCCTCTCGGTATCACGCTCGCCCGCGTTCTCTGCCGCCAGCGCCTGAACACCACCCGGCAAACCATGAAACCCGCTTTCCAACTCATCGGCCACCGCCTGACGGACCTCGAACTCCACCCCCACGCCGACCCCAGCGCCGACGGCCCCATCCGGCTCGATACCGAACTCATCTGGGACCACTCCAGCGACGCCTGCCCCGAATGGCGGCTGGCACTTATTCCCATCTCATTGAAGACCTGCTCAAAATATTACTTAGAGACGCTTCGTTTTTTCATGTAAATTCTTACAAATTACCTGCACATCGCCTTCGTGATCTTAAGGAAATAATAAAGGAGTTCGGTCATCCGTTTCGCTCGATGGCGTGGACGGCTTGAAAGAATTGCGCCCGCTCTACGAACACCTCCAGGCGCGGATCTTGGAACTGATCGAGGCGCTGGACGAGTTGTGGTCGAGCGCGGAGATGGAGTTCCACCGCGAAGCGGAGCAGGACGAATCCGTGATCGACCGGGTTGTTGCCGCCCAGCGGGAGGAATTGGAGGTGGAGATCGGAACGCTCCATGCCGAGGCCGAGCAGATCGCCGAAGAAGCGCGGGAATTGGCGGGCGAGGTGCCGTTTTGAAGTAATTGCCCTCTGAATTCCACGTCAGAGCAAACGCCTTCACATTCCCACCCGTCACGGCACGCGTTTTTTGCGGGGGCGGCCGGGGTGGCGTTTGCTGGCCGGGACATAGCCGAGGGCGGTGTAGAACGGAGAGTCGCCGCCATGGGCGGGATCCGCCTGCACGGCGTAGCCGAGGCTGACCAACAGGCGGGCGAGTTTGCGCTCCGCCTTTCTGCGTTCGAGGCGGAGGGCCGTCAGCCTGACCTCTGCAGTGCGCACTTTTTCGCGGGCCTTTGCAGCGGTGTCCAGTTGCTCCTCCAATGTGGCCATCTTCCAGCCGGAGAGGTCCGCGCCGGAGGCGAGGAGTTTCCAGCAGCGGAGGAAATCGCGGGCGCGGTCGATGATGTGGTAGTCGCGGAGCTTTTTCATGGGCTTGGCGGCGGGCGGGCGGCAATTGCGCGCTCGCCAGGGCAAGCTCATGTGGATTCGGCGGAAATTGGCGGCATTTTTCAATGAGAAAATCGGGCCGTTGCGCAACGGCCCGATTTTTTATGCGCGACGACAGAGGAAAATATTCTTTGGAGAGATGCTGCGCAGGTCGTGCGGCGGGAACTCCAGTCGATTCATGGGGAACTTCTGCCGCATTCTTGCAACGCATGGCTGCTGCGACGGGTGGAAGATGAAAAAATGTCCCATTTGAGTCTTCGATTTGGGAAATTCGCAATCCCGCGCTTGAAAAGAAACCTTTCAGCGCCTCGACTCCATGCATCCCTCATGCCTTACCGCATCTGCAAATCGCTCGAAATCGAAAACGGCCACATGCTTTCCAAGCATCCCGACAAGTGCCGGTTTCCTCACGGCCACACGCGGCGCGTCGAGTTCGTGTTGGAGGCGGAGCATCTCGATGAAAACGAGATGGTCTGTGATTTCAAGATCATCAAGGACGCCATCGGCGATTGGCTCGACACCTTCGATCACGCGATGTGCATGAACACAGCGGATCCCGCCTATCCGGAATTCAAGCGGCTCTATGGCGAACGTGTCATCGAATTTGAAAACGAGGATCCCACCACCGAAGTGATGGCCCGCACCATCTTCGACCACGCCGCCGCGGCGCTCGCCGCTTATGCCTCGCGCGATGACGCGCGCTACCGTCTCTCGTCAAATGTGCGGCTTGTGCGCGTCAGGGTGTGGGAAACCACTTCCTCTTGGGCGGAATACGAAACCAGCCATTGAATCATGCCCGATCAATCCCTTCCCGACATCCAGGCCACACCCGACACGCGCGGCATCGCCATCGATCAGGTCGGCGTCTCGGACTTGCGCTATCCGATCCAGGTCACCGATCAGGACGGGCGGCCGTTTCCCACGGTGGCCACCATCTCGATGTCGGTGCACCTGCCGCACCAGTTCAAGGGCACGCACATGAGCCGCTTTCTCGAAGTGCTCAGCAAACACGAGGGCGAAGTCACCTCCCGCACGCTGCCCGACATCCTGCACGACCTGCGCGAGCGGTTGCATGCCGAGGAAGCGCACATCGAGGTGGCTTTCACCTATTTCGTGAGCAAGAAGGCGCCGGTTTCCGGAGCCGCGGCCAAGGTCGGCTGCGACTGTGTGTTCATGGGCACTTCCAACGGCACCCGCGACGACCTGGTGCTGCGCGTGACCGTGCCCGTCACCACGCTCTGCCCGTGCAGCAAGGAGATCAGCGATTACGGCGCCCACAACCAGCGCGGGCATGTGACCCTGGAGGTCCGGCCGAAAGCCAAGGGCAACGGTTGCGAACTGATCCTCATCGAGGAACTGATCGAAATCGCCGAGAAATCCGGCTCCGCTCCGGTTTACGCGCTGCTCAAGCGCACCGACGAGCGCCACGTGACGATGCAGGCTTATGACAATCCGGTCTTCGTCGAGGATGTGGTGCGCAACGCCGCCGCGCTGCTGTTAGCCGACAGGCGGGTCGCCTCGTTCACCGTCAAGGCGGTGAACCAGGAAAGCATCCACGATCACAATGCCTTTGCCGTGATTTCCGGAAAAGCGGTGGATGTGACCTGACCAACCGGTGTGCCAGCCATCATTCCAGCCGAGATTCTGCTAGACGCTTATGCGAACGGGGTCTTTCCCATGGCGCACGACGGGGAGATCCGCTGGTTTTCCCCCGAGATGCGCGGCCTGATCCCGCTCGACGGGCGTTTCCACATTCCGCACGGGCTGGGACGGGTGCTGAAACGCCGGCCCTTCGAGGTCAAATGGGACAGCGCGTTTCGCGAGGTCATGCTGGCTTGCGCCGATCGCGAGGAAACCTGGATCGACGGGGTGATCCTGGAGAGCTACTGCAATCTCCACGCGCTGGGTTTTGCCCATTCGGTGGAGTGTTGGGACGACGAAGGTCTTCAAGGCGGGCTCTACGGCGTCGCCCTGCCCGGCGTGTTTTTCGGCGAGAGCATGTTTTCCCGCAAGACCGATGCCTCGAAGATCGCCCTGGTCGCCCTGGTGGAGAACCTGCGCGGGCGCGGCTTCAAGCTGCTCGACAGCCAGTGGATGACGCCGCATCTGCGGCAGTTCGGCGGCTATGAACTCAGCCGCAGGGACTACCACTTCGCGCTGCGGGACGCCCTGAACCGGGCGGAATGAGCGCAGGCACCCGGGGAAGGGCCTTGTGGAATGGTGGAAATCCCGGATTCCGGATTTGTTCGCTCGACATGGGCCGGAAAAAGGAGAGCTTCCCGCAGCCCCGGCTCAGTGCACGAAAAACGATGGTCGGGATTTTCACATCATGAACAATTTTTTTCTCTGGCTCGGCATTGGGTTTCTCGGCAATGTAGTGTTCGCATCCTTTTTCGAGTGGCTGCTGCACAAGTATGTGATGCACCGCCCGCTGGGTTCCTTCCGCTATGCCTTCCAGGCGCACGCGGTGGTCCATCACAAGACCTTCAAGGCGGATCACACCTATCACCTTGTTCACGAGCATGACAAGGAGACCATTCCGATGGCATGGTGGAACGGACCCGTGCTCATCCTGATCTTCTCCATTCCCTGCGCTCTCATCAGCTGGGCCACCGGCCACTGGGGCATCCATCTGGGTGCGATCGCCGCATTCAGCGCGTATTATGGGTTCTACGAATACATCCACTGGTGCATGCACCTGCCCAAGGAACGCAGGATCGAAAAACCATGGTGGTTCCGTCGTTTGAACGGCCATCACCTGCTCCACCACCGCTACATGCACAAGAATTTCAACGTGGTGCTGCCACTGGCGGACCTCTGCCTCGGCACCTTGATGATCCGCTCAAAAACGCGCTTCGCCCAAGCCACCGGCCCCTCGGTGCCGGATGTGCAGCCGCGCGCGTGAAACGGTGCCGCGCTGTGTTGCACACCGGTGCCGACATCCTGCCATCCGGGAAACCATGGCACGTGTTTCCCTGCAGTGGCCGGGGTTCCGACGGCTTCAGGATCCTTCAGCGGCAGCTTGCATCCACCGGCCGCGCCGAGTTGATGAAAATCAAGCGCCGCGCATTTCTGTCAGGCGTCGATCTGCTTGGCTACCCGAGCCTCCGGGGATTTCATCCGCCGGATGCGGGCAAACGCCGGTCCGACATCGAGCACGCCACCGCCTTTCTCCAACAGGCCTATCAACTCGCCATGTGAGAAAAATGCTATCGCTCGATCCGGAACCCAACGCAGCCTTCCATCAGCGGGATGACGTCGGTTCGATGACGGCGGATGTGGTGCGCGACCGGGGATTCCATCAGGATTTCACGGACGAAGCCATCCACTTCCTCCGCTTCGCCCATCACTTGGAGCTCGACGCTGCCATCGGCCAGGTTTTTCACCCGGCCGCGGACCTCGAAACAGCGGGCGAGGTCCTTGACGGTGTAGCGGAAGCCGACGCCCTGGACGCGGCCTTCGAAGATGACTCGTTTGGCAACCATGGGAAATGGCTTAGTTGAATGTTTCCGCGAGTTCCCTGGTGGCGGTGTTGAGGAAACGAACGCGGTTTGACGAGGTGCGGGAAACCTTCAGGTGGCGCTTGTCTGGACTGGTGATGATTTCCCCGAGGGTGGCGGTTTGCTCCGCGCCGGCCATGGCGGCGATGCGATCGAGCGCGGCGGACTGGAGTTGATCGGCGGCGTCTCTCGAATCGAGCTCGATGTCCCAGATCACGGCGGAGGACGCCTCGCCGTCCGGAACCAGAATGTAGCGGTCGTTTTTCCAGCTCGAACTGATTTCCAAGGCCGCGCCGACATCGCCCATCGCTTCGAGCCACAGGCGGAGTCCGAGTTGTCCGGCGGATTCGGTTAGATAGGCCGGTTCTGGCGTGGCGGGCGTTTCCAGCGGCGGCGGTGCGGCGGCGGGTGAGGCGGGCAGAAGGATCGCGCGGGTGGTCTGCGGCGGATTGCGGAGCGTGGTGTGAAGCGCCTCGTTGCTCCGCACGTGCAAGGTGTCTGCAAGGCCCTTGCCTTCCATCACGGGAAAGATGGTGAGGCCCTGGATGAACGGAGGCAGGCTGTTGAGCAGTTGTTCCACCTCGTTGTTGTCTTTCATCGGCATGAAACCGATGGCACGGGCGCTGAGTGCATAGAACCGGGCTTCGGCACCGGACGCCGCGCCTTGGTGGAGGGCTTCTCGGGCGCGCGCGGCATCGTCGCCC
>JBGSUP010000401.1:0-6287 GCA_041753485.1 Akkermansiaceae bacterium | reverse complement strand
CGGCGATGGCGGCCGCGGCACTGGTGACGCTGGCGGATGGGAATTTACCCCAGGCGGTGGCGGCCGCTTCCATGGCGTTTCAAAGCATGCTGGGCCTGATTTGTGATCCGGTGGCGAACCGGGTCGAAGTCCCCTGCCTCGGCAAGAACATACTCGCGGCTAGCAACGCCCTTTCCTGCGCGAACATGGCGCTGGCGGATTTCGACCCCGTCATCCCGTTCGACGAGGTGATCGAGACCGCCCGGCGTGTCGCCGCCCAAATGCCACGCGAACTCCGTTGCACCGCACTCGGCGGACTCTCGATCACCAAAACCTCGCTGGCCCTCGAAGCGAAACTTGCGGCGAAGAAATCGGCCGCGTGCGGCGTATCCAATTGCGGCTGCGGCAGCTGAGAAGCACCTCCATCCGAATCATCTACCTTACCGCCATTCGCGCAAACCAGTCCGAACCGATGAACCCTTCCCTGTCCGCTGAAAGCCTGGCTGTCTGCTCGTGGTCATTGCAACCCACCGATCCCCGCGACCTTGTGGAAAAAACGCGCTTGGCGGGCCTTCAGCGGGTCCAGCTCGCACTCGATCCACTCATCCATTCACCCGCGGCCTGGGGCGACACCGGGGCGGTTTTGCAGCAGGCGGGGATCACGATTGTGTCCGGGATGTTTGGTTGCGCGGGCGAGGATTATTCAACGCTGGACACCATCCGGTTGACGGGTGGCATCGCGCCTGACGCGACATGGGAGCAAAATTTAGCGCACATCCAGGCCATCGTCCCGCTTGCCACCGCATTGGGACTCAAGCTCGTCACCTTTCACGTCGGCTTTGTGCCGCATGACCCGGCAGACCCGGATTTTGAGAAAATGTCAGTTCGCCTCACTACCGTGGCAGGGATCTTCGCCGCGGCGAACATGGTGTTGGGTCTTGAAACCGGACAGGAGACCGCGGCGGAGCTGGCCACTCTGCTCGCCGCGCTGAAGTGCCCGAATGTGGTGGTGAACTTCGATCCGGCGAACATGCTGCTTTATGGCAAGGGAGACCCCATTCAAGCCATCCGGATATTGGCCCCGTGGATCCGCCAAGTGCATGTCAAGGACGCAAACCCCAGCGCGATTCCCGGAACATGGGGCGAGGAAGTCGCGGTCGGCACCGGTGCCGTGGACTGGCCGGCCTTTTTCGCAGCCCTGCATGCCGCAAACTTCATCGGCGACCTCGTGATCGAGCGCGAGGCCGGCACGACGCGGGTTGCAGACATCCGCACGGCGCGAGAACTCGTTTTAAAATCAATCAGCTGAATTCAATCGTCATGGCCCCTCCAACTTCCACTAGCGGCTCAAGTCCGGTGAACGTCGCCGTGGCCGGTCTCGGCTTCATGGGCGTGACCCATCTGCGTGCTTATCTAGCCAATCCTCTGGCGCGGGTCGTGGCTGTGTGTGACGCCGTCCGCGTTCCGGTGGACGGCGTTCTGGGCGGTGTCTCGGGCAACATCAAGAAGTCCGATGACATCCATCTCGGGCAGGACGTGAAAGTCTTTCAAAAACTCGAAGACTTGCTGGCCGATCCGGACGTCCAACTTGTGGATCTCTGCACGCCGACTCCGTTACACCCCGAACAAGCCATCGCCGCGCTCAAGGCCGGCAAACACGTGATCTGTGAAAAACCCCTGGCACGCACCTCGGCGGCGGCGCGGGAAATCCTCAAGGTGGCTGCGGAGTCACCGGGCATGTTGATGCCGGCGATGTGCATGCGTTTCTGGCCCGGCTGGAGCTGGCTCAAGCAAGTCGTCACGGAACAAACCTATGGCCAGGTGCTCGCGGCGAACTTCCGCCGCGTTTCTCAAATCCCCGGCTGGAGCACGCAGGGCACCTACACCGGCGGCCTCGATCCGGGCGGCGCTTTGTTCGATCTCCACATTCACGACAGCGACTTCGTCAATCATCTGTTCGGCCGTCCGCTGGGCGTCTTCTCCTCGGGCGTCGTGGGAGCAGGTGGCGGCATCAATCATGTCGTCACGCAGTATCAGTATGCAGGCGGACCGGTGGTGCATGCCGAAGGAAGCTGGCTGTTAGCCGGGGGATTCAGCATGGCCTACACGCTGCACTGCGAGCGCGCCACACTGGATTTCGATTCGGCGCGCGGAGCCGGGGCGATGCAGGTGACTGAATTCGGCAAGGCTCCGGAGACAGTGCCGGGTGACGGGTCGGACGGTTACAGCGCGGAGATCGCCTACATGTTGGAATGCGTGGCGCACGGCTGCCCGCCGCAGGTGGTCACGGCAGAGGACGGAGTGGCCGCTCTTGAAATCTGTGAGGCCGAGGAACAATCCATCCGCACCGGTGCGGTGGTGGAGCTTTGATCAAACAACAACCAATCCATCATCGTGGAAAAATCACCCCGCTTGAAACTGTTCGTCATGATGGCCCTGGAGTTTTTCATCTGGGGCGCGTGGCTGCCGCTGATTTCAGCTACCTGCCCAGCCTCGGATTCTCCCCGGCGCAGCAATCGTGGATTCTCAACGCGTTTCCCATCGCGGCCATCGTCGGCATGTTCTTCAGCAACCAGTTCGCCGACCGGAATTTCGCGGCGGAGAAGTTTCTCGCGTTCAGCCATCTTGTCGGTGGCGTGGCGATGATCGGACTGGCCTTCACCAGGGAGTTTTGGCCGTTCTTCGGCTTGATGCTTGTCCACTGCCTGCTCTATGTGCCGACCATTTCCATCACCAACTCCATCGCCTTTGCCAGCATGAAGAACGCGCAGAAGGAATTCGGCATTGTCCGCATGGGCGGCACGATCGGTTGGATTCTGGCGGCCTGGCCGTTCACCTTCATCCTGGTGGACTGGGACAAGGTTCACGCGGCGAACCCGCAGGGCCTGGTGAACTGGCTGGGCGCGGTGTTAGGCTCCGGCCTGACAGGAGACGCGGTCAAGGCGGCGACCGTCTGGACCTTCATCGTCGCCGGCGGCGCTTCGCTGGCGTTGGCGGCGTTCAGTTTCGCCCTGCCCCACACGCCACCAAAAAGGAAAAGCGAGGGTGCGGGGGAAAACCTTGCGTGGCTCGAGGCGATGAAGCTTCTGAAGCACCCGTTCATCCTCGTGCTGTGGCTTGTCACGCTGGTCGATTCCTTCGTCCACAACTGCTATTTCAACTGGACCGGCTCGTTCCTCGGCGCGGCCAAAGAAGCGGGTGGCGTGGGAATCCCCGGCAACTGGATCATGCCCGTGATGAGTGTGGGCCAGATCGCCGAAATCCTGACCATGTTCATCCTCGGGATGACGCTCAGGCGGCTCGGCTGGCGCACGACCCTGATCGTCGGCGTCCTTGGTCATGCGGCAAGGTTCGCGGTCTATGCGTTTTTTCCGCAGCATCCGGAGCTGATCATCCTGGTGCAGGTTCTCCACGGTGTCTGTTACGCGTTTTTCTTCGCCACCGTCTATATCTTCGTGGACGCCTATTTTCCAAAAGACGCCCGCGCAAGCGCGCAGGGTTTGTTCAACGTGATGATCCTCGGGGCAGGCGCGTTGCTGGCGAATTCCATCTGCCCGTATCTCAGCCAGGAGGTCTTCACGCGGAACGGCATCGTGGATTTCCACGGCTTGTTCCTCGTGCCGATGATTTGTTCATTCGCCGCAGCGCTGGCGCTCGCACTGTTTTTCCATCCGCCGAAAACCCCAACCAACCACTGAGCCACCGCACAACCGAATCCTGCCAACCATGAAACCGAATCATCTCACCTCCCGTCGCTCGTTCCTCAAGACTCTGGGGATTACCTCCGCCGCAGCCCCATTCATCACCCGCGGGCTCACCGCCCAGTCACCCAACAGCATCCTGCGCCACGCCAGCTTCGGTGCTGGCGGAATGGCGTGGTCGGACATCACCCAGATCGCCAAATGCCCCGGCGTCGAAATCGTCGCCATCTGCGATGTGGACCTGACCCGCACGGCGGATGCCCGCAAGGAGTTTCCCAAGGCGAAAATCTATCAGGACTGGCGCGAGTTGCTCGAAAAGGAGGCGGGGAACATCGATTCCGTGAATGTTTCCACCCCCGATCACATGCACGCTTCCATCGGCATCTCGGCGATGCGGTTGGGAAAACATGTTTACGGCCAGAAGCCGCTGGCGCACAATCTTCACGAGGTGCGGCGCATGACGGAGCTGGCGGGAGAGGTGAAAGTGGTCACCCAGATGGGCATTCAGATTCACTCGACCAGCTACTACCTCCAGGCCACGCGCAGCGTGCAGGACGGCGTCATCGGCAAGATCAGGGAGGTCCATTCCTGGTCGCCCAAATCGTGGGGTGATCCATTCAACAAACCTGATCGAACCGATCCCGTGCCCGCGGATTTTGACTGGAATCTGTGGCTGGGCGTTCGTGAGGAGCGGCCGTTTATCGGTGGGGATTACTATCACCCGGAAAACTGGCGCAAGCGCCTTGATTTCGGCACCGGCACCTTCGGCGACATGGGCTGCCACATTTTTGATCCCGTGTTCTCGGCGCTCAAGCTGACAGCCCCTCTCACCGTTCGCTCCGAGGGTGTCGCCCCCAACCAATGGAACTGGGCGCTCAACTCCAGGATTCGTTACATCTTTCCCGGCACGGAATACACCGAAGGCAAGACCCTGCCCGTCACCTGGTATGACGGTTCTCAGAAGCCACCGGCTGAAGTCAGGGCTCTGGCCGAAGGCAAACGGCTTCCCAAGCAAGGTTCCATTTTCATTGGCACCGCCGGCGTGATGCTGCTGCCGCACGTTGGCAAGGCGCAGCTTTTCCCGGTCGAGACGTTTCGTGATTACGTCCCGCCCGAAGTCGGGGAAGCGAATCACTGGACCCAGTTTGTGGAAGCCTGTCAGGGCAAAAGCGTGACCAGCACCCCTTTCAGCTACGGCGGCCCGCTCACGGAAGCCGTTTTGCTGGGCGGGGTGGCTTCACATTTCCCACAAACCACGCTCGAGTGGAATGCGCCGCAGTTGGAATTCAATCTCGCGGCAGCCAACAAGCACGTGCGGCGCGCTTACCGCAAAGGCTGGGAAATCTAGGGACTTTCCTGAACGTAAGCACGGATGCCGGACTTCCAACCGTCCCGCCCACCGGCAAGTTAGCCCCGCGCTCGAATTTCATCAGGAGAAAAATCCAGCCACCTGAATCCCGAAATGCAAACTACGAAACCCACGAAATAGCACGAAAGGAGCGACGTTTGCGGATGATTGGGCTGCAACTCACCGGGTGAACGGTATTCTCACTTCAACTCTTTGATTTTCGCGAACTTTGGTGTTTTTCGTGATCTTTATTCTCCTCTTTAGAATCAAATGAAAGAGGGCCACCGCAGTTTGGTCTCGTTACCCGTCCTGACCTGCATGGTGGGTCACGCGACGGCGGTGGATGATGCTTTGCTCCAAGTCAGCAATGGCAAGGTCACCATCGGCATGGACCGGACGAAGGGCGGTGCCATCACCTTGCTTTCCTGGGCCGGCCATCCGCAGAACGCGGTGAACCTTGCCGACCCGGGCCGGCACATTCAGCAGTCCTACTTCGCCGGCAAATCGCTGGACCGAACGGCCGAAGGCCAGCATCCCGCTTGGAGTCCGTGGTCGTGGAATCCGATCCAGGGTGGCGGCGTGGGCAGTTGGGCACGCGTGACAGAGTTCGAGCGCTCCAAGTCCAACACCCTTTACTCCGTCACGACGGGGCCCAAGCTCTGGGACATGCCGGACGAGGAGGCGCAGGCGCTCATGCGGCAAGGACGGTGGGCGGCTGGCGGAGGCGCTCGGCGATGGGATCGATGGTGGATTGACCGGCGGCCAGATCACGGAGGATGGTGAGGGAGGTTTTCATTTGAGAGTAGGTTAAGTTCGGCCGCCATGGAGCGGAATTCGGCATTGGTATCGACGAGGTTGCGAAACTGAGCTAGAGCGTTGCGGGCGGTGCCGTGGTCGCGGCGGCCGACGCACTCGGCGAGATCGGTCAGGCTGAAGAACGGCCATGATTTTCGGATGGCGGTGATGCACAGGAAACGGGCGAAGACGATGGCATCGGTGCGCCTGCGGCCGGTGATGGCAACGATTCGGCCGCGCCGATGGGCTCGGCAAAATCCTACCTCGGCCTCGGCTCGGGTTGGTCGAGCGCATCCAACACGCCCTTCCGCCTGCACAAGTAGTGAACCCACGAGGGCGGCATCACCACGCCGCTCATCGCGCATTGGCCCGCCGACATCAAGACCCGCGGCGAACTCCGCAATAATCCGGGGCATTTGATCGACCTGCTGCCGACCGCGCTCGAGGTCACCGGCGCGAGCGTT
>JBGSUP010000400.1:0-2694 GCA_041753485.1 Akkermansiaceae bacterium | reverse complement strand
ACTGACATGACTATCCCGCGCCCCTCCCGAAACCTAACGAAAACCCCCGATCCACGGGCATTCTCCGCCGCAAGAACCATCGGTCTGCTGCTCTTGATCTGTGGGCTTTCCCTCTCCGGCACCCTCGTCTGCCGCGCCCAGACCAGCGCCGACGTCATCGTCTATGGCTCCACGCCCGGCGGCTATTGCGCCGCCATCGGTGCCGCGCGCGAGGGTGCCTCGGTGATCCTGTTGGAGCCCACCACCCACGTCGGCGGGATGAACACCGGCGGCCTCTGCTTCAGCGATTCCGACCAGATGTATCGCGAGCAGCTCATGGGACTGTTCCACGAGTGGCACCTGCGCATCCAGCAGGATTACGAAAAGCGTGGCATCACCTTGCCTTATGATGTGAACGTGAAAAACCAGGCCACCTGGTCCTACGAGGCTCATGTCGCGCGGCGGGTGACCGACGCCATGCTCGCCGAGGCCGGGGTTAAGGCGCTCACCGAACGCTACCTCAAATCAGTCACCAAGAGCGGCCCGCGCATCACCGGGATCGTCACCAGCAACGGCACTTTCACCGGCCGGGTCTTCATCGACGGCAGCTACGAGGGCGACCTGATGGCCGCCGCGGGCGTCAGCTGGCGCATCGACCGCGAAAGCCGCGCCGAACATGGGGAGTCCTACGCCGGTCGCCAGTATCCGAAGAGCCTGATGAACATCAATGGCTTCGACGGCGAGGGCAAGCCGCTGCCGCTGATCACCGCAGTCGGAAAAGGCCCCGACGAAATCGGCGACGATGAGCTGATGGTTTACAGTTTTCGCATTCCCATGACCAAGGATGCGGCCAACAAGGTGGCCATGCCGACACCTGCCAACTATGACCCGGCCCGTTTCGAGTTGATCCGCCGCTTCGTGAAACGCCACGGCGAGGGAAAGGTGAACTTCAGCTACCTGCCGGTGCCTAACAACAAAATCGACGCCAACAACGCGATCGGCTCGCAGTTTTCCATCGGACTGGTCGGCGGGGCGAAGGAGTGGGCCGAGGCCGATCAGAAAGGCCGCGCGGCGATCCTCGAGGCACACAAGCAATACACGCTTGAGTTCATCCATTTCATGAAATCGGATCCGGTCTTCAGCCAGAAACGGCGCGACGATATCGCCGGCTGGGGGCTGTGCGCCGACGAGTTCAAGGAATCCGGCCACTTCCCGCCCCAGCTCTACGTGCGCGCCAGCCGCCGCATGAAGGGCGTGCATGTGATGACCCAGGCCGACATTCTCGATGACATCGTGAAACCGGACCCCATCATGGTCGCTTCCTTCCCGATCGATTCTCACGACTGCCGCCGGGTCGCCATCAAGGGTGGCGGGGTGATCAACGAGGGCACCATCTATCCGGTGCGCCAGATGCCGGAGCGGATCGGCTACCCGTATCACGTCCCGTATCGCGCGATCCTCCCGCAGCCGGGCGAATGCGACAACCTGCTCGTTCCGGTGGCGCTGTCCTGCACCCACGTGGCAATGTCCTCGCTGCGCATCGAGGCGACCTGGATGCTCATCGGCCAGAGTGCGGGCATCGCGGCGGCCCTGGCAGCGGATCAGGATGTGACGGTGCAGGATCTGCCGTATGCGAAGCTCAAGCCCCGCCTTGAGGCGCAGGGGCAGGTGCTGACCCTGCCCAAGGGGTTCAAGTCGGCGAAAGGATCGATATCAGGTGAAACGAGCCAGTCTCTCGACGGCGTCTGGCGCTTCACCACCAATGCCTCAAATCCTCCGGCGTCTTGGGTCGATATGACCGTCCCGGGCAACTGGGACTCCACGCCCGAGTTTTCAAAATACGTCGGTGTGGGTTGGTATCGGCGGACTTTCACGCCGGATCCGACCTTGCAGGGGAAATCGGTGCGGCTCCATTTTGGGGCGGTCTATCACGAGTCGGAGGTTTTTCTGAACGGGAAAAGCATCGGCACCCACGTCGGCGGCTACACCCCGTTCGAGTTCGACGTGACGGACAAGCTGGTTTTCGGGCAGCCCAATGAGATCACCGTCAGCGCCGACAACACCTACAAGCGCGGCGCCTGGTGGCCATGGGGCGGCATCAGCCGCAGCGTGACTTTGATCGGTAACAACCCGGTCCGCCTCGTCTTTCAGCACATCCACGGCGACCCGGATCTCGCCGCCGGCACCGCCTCCGTTTCCGTCAAATACCGCCTCCGGAACACCGGAGCCACCCCGGCGGATGTCACCATCCGTTCCCGGCTCGCCTCCTGGGACAAGGAGCTCGTGAACGCCACCCACACCGTGAACGCGGGGGAAACCAAGGATGTCACCGCGCGGTTCGACCTGCCGAAGGAGCAGGTGCGGCTCTGGCACTTCGACCACCCTGAATTCTATCACCTCGAGACCACGCTGACAGCATCCGGAAAAGTCCAGCACGCGGTCAGCGACCGTTTCGGCATCCGCAAGATCGAGGTGAGCGCCACCGAATTCCGCCTCAACGGCGAGCCGGTGCGCTTGGTCGGATTCAACCGCATCGCCGACGATGCGGGCAAATACGGCAACACCGAGCCCGACGTGCTGGTGAATGCCGATGTCGATCTCATGAAGCGGGCCGGGGCGAACATGCAGCGCATCAACTGCGTGCCGCAGGCGACGAATCTTCTGAATCGGATGGACGAGAAGGGAATGATGATCGTGGTCGGCATCCCGGTCTGG
>JBGSUP010000399.1:0-5052 GCA_041753485.1 Akkermansiaceae bacterium | reverse complement strand
GGATGACGCCATCAGCGTGGGAGCCAAGCCCCGCACGAAAATGGGCGGATTCCTCGCGCGGGTCTGTGACGGAAACGGCGATGACGTCGTGGCGCCGGTTGGTGACTTGCAGCTTGTTGCGCAGGTGGTTCAGGCGGTCTTCGAACGGAGCGCCGAGGCAGAAGTCCGAGACGAGGAAGATGACGGATTTCCGGTGGATGACCTGGTTGGCGAAATCCAACGCTGTGGCGATGTCCGTGCCGCGTTTTTCCGGCTGGAAATACAAGGTCTCGCGGATCAGGCGCATGATGTGCATCCGGCCTTTTCCCGGCGGAATGTATAACTCGACCTCGTCGCTGAAAAGGATGAGCCCCACCTTGTCGCGGTTTCGAATCGCCGAGGCGGCGAGCACTCCGGCGGCTTCGGCGGCGAGTTCGCGTTTGGAATCGACCACGGAACCGAAATCGGAGGAGGCGCTGACATCGATGATCAGCAGGATGGTGAGTTCGCGCTCTTCGGTGAAAAGTTTCACATGCGGGTCGCCGGTGCGGGCGGTGACGTTCCAGTCGATTGTGCGCACGTCGTCGCCCGGGACGTAGTTCCGCACCCGGTCGAAGTCCATGCCGCGGCCTTTGAAGACGCTGGCGTAGCGGCCGGCCAGCGAGTCATCGACCAGCCGGTTCGTGCGGACTTCCATGCGCCGGACGCGGCCGAGGATTTCCGCGGCGCGGGCCTCGTCCCTGACGCTGATGGGCGTGGCTGCTTTCGGCTTGATCACGAAATGGCTTATTTGGATTTTTTAACCGCGGATGGACACAGATAAGACAAAGAGGTGATGATCGAAAGAAAGTCTCATGGATCGATTTTCCATCGCTTCTTTATTCACGTCCATCTGCGGTTCAATTTCTGAATTCCGATCCCTTCATGGCACCGGCAACTCGTCGAGGATGCGGGTGACGATTTGCTCGCTGTTCAGCCCTTCCGCCTCCGCCTCGTAGGTGACGGTCACGCGGTGGCGCAGCACGTCCATGGCGACGCTTTTCACATCGTGCGGCGTGACGTAGGCGCGGCCGTTGAGGAAGGCGTGGGCGCGGCTGGTAAGCGCGAGGTTGATTGTGGCGCGCGGCGATGCCCCCACGCGGATGAGCGGTGCGATATGGATGCCGTATTCGTCCGGGCGGCGGGTCGCATGGACCATGCGGACGATGTAGCGTTTTACTTTTTCATCCAGATAGAGGTTGTTCACGACGGTGCGTGCCTGCTGGATGGCTTCCAGGCTGACGACCGGCTGTGGTAGTGGCATTTCCTCGGTGGTGCCTGCAAGATCGAGCACGCGGAGTTCCTCCTCTTCGGTCGGATAGTCCATGACGACCTTCATCATGAAGCGGTCCAACTGTGCCTCTGGGAGTGGATAGGTGCCTTCCTGCTCCAGCGGATTCTGTGTAGCTAACACGAAAAACGGCGATGGCAGCGCGAAGGTCTGCTCGCCGATGGTGACCTGCTTTTCCTGCATCGCTTCGAGCAATGCGCTCTGAACCTTGGCGGGTGCGCGGTTGATTTCGTCGGCGAGGATGAAATTCGCGAACACCGGGCCGTGTTTCACGCGGAAGCGCGCTTCCCGCGGGTCGTAGATTTCCGTGCCGACGATGTCGGCCGGGAGCATGTCCGGAGTGAACTGGATGCGGTTGAATTTCGCGTTCACCAGCGAGGCGAGGGTCTTGAGAGCGAGGGTTTTCGCGAGACCGGGCACGCCTTCTAGCAGGATGTGGCCCTTGACCATCAGGGAAATGAGCAGGCGGTCCACGAGTTCGCTCTGGCCGATCAAATAGCGTCCGATTTCGCTGCGAAGCGGATGGATCCAGTGCGAAGCCTCGCGGACGAGTGCTTCCGTGTCGGCAGGGTTTCCGAGCGGCGCGGGGTGTTTTTCCGTGTCAGTTGTCATGATTCGTTGTCGTTGATTCGAGGATGTCCGGCGGGTTCGAAAACGCCACGCTGAACTAGCGACGGAATGCCCAAGACTCGTCTAAATTGTCTCTTGCGGAGGACTTTGTCCGGTGGATCTCCCGCTTCCAAGCACCAACTCGACTTCCAGATTAAGCGCACAAGCCGGGCGAAGCCATTCTGGTCATCTTCGAAGACGGTTCTTCAACGATGTGCGTCATGGTCTCTGTGTGTGATCTTGCGGACGGGATTGATGGTGCCTTTGCGGCACGGGCATTCGAGAGGATAAAGTGCGACGGTCATCGACATGCCTCCGCATCGGAGGAGGGTGATGTCACCCGCGCGGGAGCCGGCGTGGGGCAGGATCAGGCAGTCACCGCGCCGCGGTCGTCGTTGAGGCCGCTCTTCTCGAGGAAGTAATCATAGCCACCGGTGTAGCGGGTGAGGACGGCGGCGCTGTCGTCGGCCTTGCGGGTGATGTGCAGGGTGGTTTCGGCAAGGGTGCGGATGAAGTGCACATCGTGGGAAATGAACACGAGCGTGCCTTCGTAACCCTTGAGCGCGTTGACCAGCGAGTCGATCGAGAGGATGTCGAGGTGGGTGGTGGGCTCGTCCATCAGCAGCAGGTTCGGCGGATCGACGAGGAACTTCACCAGGTTGAGGCGGGATTTCTCACCGCCTGATAGAATGCCGCAGCGTTTTTCGACATCGGTTCGGCGGAACAGGAAGGTGCCGAGGATCGAGCGGGCGTCCTCATCGCGGAGCGTCGGGCAGCAGCCCATGACTTCCTCGAGCACGGTGTTGTTCTCGTTGAGAGTTTCGAGACGGTGTTGCGAGTAGTAGCCGAGCTTGGTGGCGTAGCCGGGCTCGCGTTTTCCCGAGTCGATGGGAATCAGGCCGGCGAGGATTTTCAGCAGCGTGGATTTGCCGGCTCCGTTAGGACCGACGAGCACGATGCGGTCGCCGCGTTCGATGGTGAGGTCGAGGTCCTTGTAGATGCGTTTCTCGCCGTAGGACTGGCCGACCTTGGTGAGTTCCATGACCTTCTGGTTGGAGCGCGGTGGTTGGGGGAAGGTGAACTTGAACGGTTTGCGCGGCGCGCGGGGTTTTTCGATGCGCGGGAGTTTTTCGAGGAACTTGATGCGGGACTGGACTTGCGCGGCTTTGGAGCCGACTTGGCGGAAGCGGTCGATGAATTCCTGGTGCTGTTCGATTTCCTTGTTTTGATTGCGATAGGCCTGGGTCTGCTGGTCGAAGCGTTTTTCGCGTTGTTCGAGGAAGGCGCTGTAGTTTCCGGTGTAGGAAACGAGTTGTGCGGCGTCCGGATCGATCTCGACGACAGTCTCGATGATGGTGTCCATGAAATCCCGGTCGTGGGAGATCATGAGGATGGCACCGGAGTAGTTGAGCAGGTAGCGCTGGAGCCAGAGCAGCGAGAGCAGGTCGAGGTGGTTGGTGGGCTCGTCGAGCATCAACAGGTCGGGCTCCATGACGAGGAGTTGGGCGAGGTGGGCGCGCATCACCCAGCCGCCGGAATATTCGCGGGCGGGTTTGTGGAAGTCGTCCTGTTTGAAGCCGAGGCCGGCGAGGATTTTCCTGGCCTTGGGTTCGAGTTGATAGCCGTTGAGGTGGTTGAATTGGTCCTGGGCCTTGGCGAAATCCGGGTGCGAGTGATCGCCCTTGGCCTCGTATTCGCGGATCGTGCGGAGGATGCCGATCATTTCCGGGGTGATGCCCATGGCGATTTCGATGATGGTTTCATCGGTTGGTTCGCCGGCCTCCTGCGGCAGGTAGCCGGTGATGGCGTAGTCGTCGCGCTCGATGCTGCCCTCGTCGGGGCTGTCTTCATGGAGGATCATGCGGAAGAGAGTGGACTTGCCGGCACCATTCGGGCCGACGAGGGCGACGCGCTCGCCCCAGTTGATGGACATTTCGGCCTCGCGCAGCAAGGTGCGGCCGCCGAGGGTCTTGGTCAGCTTTTTAATCGTGAGCACGCGCGGGGTTTAGAGGAGGCGGCGGCAGGGGGCAAGAAATTCGGAGGGAGAGGGGAGTGCGGCACTCACGCGGCGGCCAGCAGGGTGCGCAACTGCTGGAGGATCGAGGGGCTGGTGCTTGGTGTGGACAGCGGTGCAAGCAGAGCCACGAGAATAAAAACGACCACCATGATCAGGCTCCAGTAAAGAATCGCCAGCGCGATTCCCGCGCCATCGAGTTTCTTGTGATAGGCATATCCGGGTGGACATGCAAACAGCCGGTGCCCGAGCCAGACATTGAGACCGGGCACGACCAGCGTCAGGGACCACAAGCGGTTCATGCCGAGATTCAGCAACCTTCTTGAAACGAACCAGGCAAGCACCACGAGAGGAACGAGTGCCGCGGCTGGCAGGACCTTCGCCATGGGAAGCTGGCCGATGCGCCCGATGAGGAACGGACTCACCGCGCCGAGGGCAAAGTGCCAGGCGATGGGGAAGAGCAAGGTGATGAGCAGGAGTTTAAAGCGGCCCGCACCCGGCCAATTCGTATTCACGGGCAGTGGTTTGCGCGGGATCTGGTATTGCGCCGGATGGATCGGATCCGCCGCTGGCGCGAGTGATTTTTTGGATTCCACGGGCACGCTCAGGCGTTCGAACAGACCGTCGATCTGGCCGGCCGGTTTCCAGGCGTCCATGCTCTGTTTCCAAACCATGTCGAGGCGCGGGTCCAAGGACGATGCGGCGGCCATCGCCCTCAATTCCTCAAATGTGACCGGGCCGAGGCGATCTCCCTGGCAGGTATAGTGCCAGACGGCCTTGGCGGCGTTTTTCGCAGCTTTGCGTTTTTGTTCCGCCTCGGCTTGGGCGGCCTCCTCCTCTTTTCGGGCGATCAAGGCACGGGCGGATTTTTCGCGCTCCTTTTCCCTTTTTTCGGCCAGGCGGGCGTCCTGCGCCGCTTTGGCTTCCGCCGCGAGCCTGGCTTTTTCCTCGGCTTTGAATTTGGCCTCGGTGGCCGCCCTGAGTTGCGCTTCTTTTTCGGCTTTGGCCTCGGCGGCCGCCCGCAGGCTGGCTTCGCGTTCCGCTTTGATTCGTGCTTCCGCCTCGGCCTTTGCTTTGGCGGCAGCGGCGGCTCTCGCCTCCTCCGCGGCCTTGGTTTCCG
>JBGSUP010000398.1:0-8660 GCA_041753485.1 Akkermansiaceae bacterium | reverse complement strand
GTCGAATTTCTGGAGCATCTCGGCTTTGCGCTCCTCCTGCATCCTGGTCTTTTCCTCAGGGCCGAGCTTGCCGTCCTTGTTGGCGTCATACTTCTCGAGCATTTCCTTGCGGCGCTCCTCCATCCTGGCTTTGTGGGCTTCACGCATGGCGATGCGCTCTTCATCCGAAAGCTTGCCGTCACCGTCCTTGTCGAATTCCTTGAGGATTTCGGGCGGCGGCCCGCCGCGCGGGCGCTGCGGTTTGTCCTGGGCGGTTGCAATCAGGCAGGTGCCGATCAGTGCGCCAAGGGTCATCATTGCTGTGGTTTTCATGGTTGCTTTTGGTTTTGTGATGGGAGGCCGTGTGGTGGTCTCGTCTGGGCAATGAAACCGGACAGGAGCGGAAAGGTTGCGTGCGAATTCAATGGAATGAGTTGCCACGGGCGGGATGGCCGTCTTGGATTCCGCGTCCCATGGCCGATTCCACGCCGCCTCCCGCCCCTGGCAAAACCATCGTCTTCGTCCGCCGGACCGCAAGCACGCTGTCGCTGTGGGCTGTGGTCTGCGCCGTATTCCTAAGCCACCGCTCATGGGCTTTTCTCGGGCTGATCGGATTCATCGCCATCGTCGCCACCGTCGAATATTTCCGCATGCTGCGGACGGCAAAGCTGCACTGTTTCCCGCGCTTCGGCCTGCTGCTTGCGGTGGTCTACAGCCTGGCTCTCTATCTGCCCTTTCTCGCAGGAAAAAACCCGCAGCCCCATCTGGACTCGCTCGCCATCTTCATCGCGCTTGCCGGTGCCTTCACGCTGCAGCTCCGGCATCCATTGCGCGGCATCGGGTCGCTGCTCGCCGTGGCGGCAACCGTGCTGGGCTTCGTTTACATCGCGTGGCTCTTCAATTTCAGCGCGCGACTGGTCTTCGCGGTTCCCGGCGGACTCGAGCTTCCCGGCCGGGTCAGCCCGCCGGGTGCTTTCCTGCTGCTATGGCTGCTGGCCGTGACCAAGTTCACCGACATGGGTGCCTACATCACCGGCTCGATGATCGGCCGCCACAAGATGATCCCACATGTCAGCCCGGGAAAAACCTGGGAAGGGTTCGCGGGCGCGCTTCTCTTCGCACAACTCGCCGGCTGCGGACTCTATGCGGCGTTTCCCGCCGAGCTCGCGATTTTCGGCAACTGGACCCACGTCATCGTTCTCGGCCTCCTGCTCGCCATCCTCGCGGTCATCGGCGACCTCGCGGAAAGCGTCGTCAAGCGTGCGCTCGGTGCCAAGGACTCCGGCCGCCTGCTGCCCGGGATCGGTGGCTCGCTCGATCTGATCGACAGCGTCTGCTTCACCGCGCCGGCGCTGTATTTCTATCTGAAATGGTTCCTGCTTCCCGTCGCATGAAGGCTCACCGCAAACGCAGTGTCGTCCTGTTAGGGTCCACCGGCTCCATCGGAACCTCTACCCTCAAGGTCGTGCGCGAACTGCCGGAGCATATCGGGATCGTCGGCCTCGCCGCCAACGGCAACATCGAAAAACTCGCCTCCCAGGCCCGCGAAACCGGCGTTCGCCATGTGGCGATCCATGACGCCACCAAGGAATCCGCACTGCGCGCTCTGCTGCCGGAAAACGTGACCATCCACACCGGCCCACAGGGCTTGGCGGAACTCGCCGTTCTAAGCGAAGCGGACATCGTGCTCGTCGCCATCGTCGGCACCGCCGGCCTGCATCCGGCGCTTGCCGCCATCGAGGCCGGCAAGGACCTCGCCATCGCTTCCAAGGAAATCCTCGTCATGGCCGGCGAGGTGATCACCGCCGCCGCCCGCCGCAAGGGCGTGAAACTGCTGCCGGTGGACAGCGAGCATAACGCGATCTTCCAATGCCTTGATGGCCACCGCGGCGGCGGGAAAGAGGTTTCGCGGCTCGTTCTAACAGCATCCGGTGGGCCGTTCCGCAAACTCCCCGCCGAGCAACTTGCCCACGTCACGCCCGCACAGGCGCTCAAGCATCCGACATGGGATATGGGCCCGAAAATCACCATCGACTCCGCAACGCTTTTCAACAAAGGCCTCGAAATGATCGAGGCCCGCTGGCTATTCGACATCGGCATGGACCGCATCGATGTGGTGATCCACCCGCAGAGCATCATCCACTCGATGGTCGAGTTCACCGACGCTTCGGTGCTCGCCCAACTCAGCCGCACCGACATGTGCTTCCCGATCCAATACGCGCTCACCTGGCCGGAGCGCGTGAGAGGCGGCCTGCAGCCGTTGGATTTCCCGGCGCTCGCTAAACTCGAATTCGAGGCCCCGCGCGACGCGGATTTTCCGGCGCTCACCCTCGCCCGCAAGGCCGGCCTGACCGGCGGCACGCTGCCCGCTGTCTATAACGCCGCCAATGAAATCGCTGTCGAAGCCTTCCGTTCGGGAACACTCCCCTTCCCCGGCATCTGGCAATGCGTCGCCGCAGCCATGGACGCGCACAATGTGGGGGCGTCCTCGACCCTCGAAGCCGTCGTCGCCGCAGACCACTGGGCCCGTCAAGCCGCTGCGGCGTTCTGCGCGCAAGCGGCGAAGGGCCGGGTACCCCGCAATCATTGCGGGTGATCGGACTTTGCCCGTTTTGGAATCATACGGATTCCGCGTGCCGCCGCATGCGGAATCCGCAAAAACTCCGATATCTGACGAAAAACATCTCGGTGCAACTCTCAGCAGCCGCATGCTTGCATTCCGCGGTGGTCCGTGCTAGATACGCAACTGATGAAAATCAAACCAACCCACAGTCCATTCGCGCCTCTGGCAATTATTGCCTTGGCATTGATTTCGCCCTTGTCGGCCCAGACTCCGGCCCAGCGGGCCGAGTTGCTTTATCGGCAAGGCCAGGCCGCCGAACAGGCGGGTAACCCCGGCGCCGCGCGCAAGTCTTACACCGAGGCATTGCAGGCCAATCCCAATCACGCTCACGCCCGATATAGCCTCGGCCAATTGAAGATTACCGGCCCCGCCATGGCCGCCAGAGGCCGGGAGGCAAAATTCGGAGCCGTCATGGTGCCGGAGTTCAAGCTCGACCAGGCGCCGTTCAAAGAGTCTCTTGATGCGCTCCAACTGATCATCGAGAAACAATCCAAGGGGGAAGTCGCGCCGAACTTCATTGTTCAGGACCCGAAGGCGGTCCTTTCCGCAGCGAAGATCACGCTGGTGCTCAAAAACGCCCCGGCCAAGGCGGTGCTGCAATACGTTCTGGACCAAGCCGGGGCGAAGGCGCGCCACGACGAGCACGCCATCGTCATCACACCGAAATGAACGTCGCGGCGGATGAAGGCAAACGGGGAGTGGCGTGAAAGCCACGTTTTCGGATTCCATCCGCAGGGGCGGCGCTCTTAGACTCCACCCATGAACCCCCTGAGACGCCTCCTCGCAGCCGCTTTCCTGCTACTCGCCGTCCAATCGCACGCTTCGCCCGAAGAGACCCGGCGCATCCAAAAATCCTGGGAACTCGCGATGGAAAAATGGTCGCTCGAGACCCGGGCCGCCACCACGCCGGAAGAGCGGGCGGCGGCGTTCGCCAAGCGTCCTGAACCCGCGCCCTACGCCCGGCAAATGTGGGGCCAGATCGGCTCCGCACTCGATCAGGAATGGACACTCGAACCTGCGGCCTGGTTCCTGCGCTTCGCCCCGGCCATCATCACGACCCAGCCCAACGGCTCCACCCAACCGGTTTTCGCCGCGGAAATCAGCTCCATCCTGAAAGCCGTTGAAACGCAGCACCTCAAGAGTGCCAATCTCACTCCCATGTGCATGGCTCTTGCTGCCACCGGGAATTCCCAATCGCTGGCCATTTTGGAGAAAATCCAGTCAAGCCACCCCGAAGCCAAGACCCGGGGCGTGGCGGCGCTGGCCGCCGCTCTGGTGCTCAAATCCTTCGGCGATGATCCAGAACTCGTGCGCAAACGCCTCACCCTCTTGCGTGAGTCCATCATCAATAGCTCCGACGTCGATTTCGGCGGCGGCACCACCGTGGCCAAGCTTGCTGAAAACGAGCTCTATGTGATCCGCTACCTCACCAAGGGCCGCATCGCCCCGGACCTGAGCGGCATCGATTCCGGCGGTCGTGCGCTCAAACTCTCGGATTTCAGCGGGCGCATCGTCCTGCTCCTGTTCTGGGGCAGCACCATGCAGGATGCCGACCGGGTGATCGAAATCACCGCCGCCATGGAGCGGAAGTTCCAAGGCAAACCCTTCACCGTGGTCGGCGTGAACCATGATCCGTTGGAAAAACTGCGTTCCCTTGAAGCCGAGGGCATCGTTTCATGGCGGAATTTTTCCGATCCCGGCAATCAACTCGCCGGTGAATTCCGAGTCGCCTCGAGGCCCATGGCCTATGTGCTCGATGGTGAGCGCAAAATCCAATATGCCGGCGCACCAGGCTCCTTTGTGGAATTGACCATCGATGTCCTGCTCACGGAAATCAAGCCCACCACCAGCGAATAACCAGACCCGGCAAAAACATCGCTCTTTCCGGACTTCCTCATTGATTTCGCCGCTGCCGCCGCTTTGATTGGTTTCCCGCAGTTTTGCTCTGATCCCACTATGCCCGCCAACTCACCAGAATCCCCCGCACCTCTCGCCGAAATCTCTCATGGCCCAAGCGCCTTCGAGCGGTTTCTCGACAACAACCAGAAGAATCTCGTCATCCTGACGGTCTTGCTGGTCATCGGTGCCGCCGCACTCGTGGTTTACCGGGGGATTGAAACGAGCCGCCAGGAAAGCGCCGGTGCCGCCCTCAATAAGGCCGCTGACCTGAAAGCACTCCAGTCCGTGACCCAAGAGCATCAGGATACCCGCGCCGCCACGAGTGCCGCGGTTCTGCTGGCAGAAAGCCAGTGGAATGAGGGCCAGCAGGATGCCGCTATCGCCACCCTTCGGACTGTGGTGGATTCAAAAACCGAGCACCCGGCTCTTCCAACTGCCCGTGCCAGCCTTGCCGCCAAACTCATGGCCCAGGGAAAAACCGCCGATGCCACCGCCGTCTTCCAGCAAATCCTCGATGACCCGAAAGCACGCTTCATCGCTCCTTACGCGCACCTTTCCCTGGGCGATATCGCGAAAGTCGCCGGTGACCTCGACAAGGCCGAACTTTCCTACACCCGGGTGAAAAACGATTTTCCTGACAGCAGTTTCGCGGACACTGCCAACCGCCGCATCAGTTCCTTGAAGACCCTGCCACCGGTCGAAGTGGAAGCTCCGCCAGCCCCGGCCCCCGCCGCCGGACCGGCAGCTCAGCCCGCGCCACCGCCGGCACCCATGGCACCCAGCATCCACAAGCCAGCCGTCGAAGAAACGCCCGCTCCTCCAGTCACGCAGCAAAGCCCTGCGCCCCCCCCCAGCGACACTGTTCCTCCTGAACCCTCCCCGGCAAACCCGGAGCCCTGAAGCCTCCATCGTTTCGAGATCCAAGCAACCCTAACCGACCCAAGCAACATGTTCAAAAAAGTCATCGGCCAAGACCTTAGCGAAGCCAGCCGCTCCGCTCCCTCGCTTCCGGAAATCCGCCAGGCGGAGCCCCTGCCGGCACCTGGATCCCACAGCTCCCACCCACCTGTCCAGGCGGCACGAACCGCCCCCGCCGCCAACCGCAACGTCCTCTCCTCGGACGTCGATATCAAAGGCACCGTCAAATTCACCAACGACCTGGTCGTCGATGGCAGGATCGAGGGCGAAATCACCTCCGCGGGCAATCTGACGGTTGGCGAAAACGCACGCATCAAAGCCGAAATCAAGACCGCGACCGTCACCGTTTACGGCAAAGTCCACGGAAACCTCACCGCCACCGACCGCATCGAGCTGAAGGCCAGCGCCGAAGTTGTCGGCGACATCAAGGCCAAGACCCTCTCCATCGAGGCCGGCGCGATCTTTATCGGCAAATCCACCGTGGGAACCCCCGCCCAGGCAGCCACCCAAGCTCCTGCTTCAGCCGGCCCAGCCCCCGCGCAAGGCTCCCCCACCCCGGCCAAAGCGGCAGCGCCCTCTGCGGCGACAGAGATCCCGAAACAAGGCACCTTGCTCGCGGGAACCAACCCCTGAAGTTGACCCCCCACGATCCGACTTTCCAGTCCCCCTGCCATGGCCGATGAGCCCCAGCGCCATCGCATCGAGGTGGCATGCCCGGAATGCGGGCACCTGCAAATCGAGCCCGCATTGGTCGTTTCCACCCAGTGCCGCGCTTGTCGCGCCAATTTCCAGGTCAAGGACGGCAAGGGCGTGACCCGCAGCCAACCGGTCACCCGTCTCGCCAAGCCCCGCAAGGACTCTGATCCCGAGCCCCCGCCGATGGCCGCGAAACCCAGGATCCCCCCCCGCCTCGGCTCGGTCGGGCCTCCGCCGCGCTCGCTGTTGATGCGGCTGATCCACCCCACGAAACCCCCGCGCGAAGTCCTCTGCTTCAATTGCAAGCACTCGTTCAACGCCATCGCCGAAGCCCAGTCCAGTCAGTGCCCGAAGTGCGGCGGCTACGTGAACCTGCTTGATCACGAGATTAGCGATCACTCCAACGCCCGCATCCAGACCCGCGGCAACGTCGTCATCCGGAAAACCGGCGCGATCTCCGGAGGCACCGTGCGCTGCCACCACCTCACCGTGCTTGGCAGCCTTTCCGCCTCTGTCGAGTGCTCCGGGGACGTCGTCATCCGGAGCCACGGCAAAATCACCGGCACCATCGCCTGCCGCCACCTGCGCATCGAAAAGGGTGCTCGCGTCGAGTTTCTCAATCCCGTTACCGCCGCCTCCGCCACCATCGACGGCCATGTCCGCGGACAAATCTCCTGCCCGGGGACCGTCACCCTCGAAAAGGGTGCGCAACTCCATGGTCTCGTCCGGACCTCCGAACTCATCGTCAAGTCCCGCGCAAAACACACCGGCACTGTCGAAATCCTGAGCACGCGGCACTGAACCCGAAACGAAGGGAAATGCAGACGCCGAATTTGAAGCCTATACGATCTGGTCCTCCCTCTTTTCCACGACCGCACAATCCCCCCATTGCCAGCGTCTCTTTTCTCCGTTTCGAATTTTATGTTTTAAATTCAGTGCTTTCTTTCCCCATGCCCGCCGCACTCGACCTCACGCAGCAGATCCTCGCCCTCAAGAAGGAGCGTAACGCCGTGATCCTCGCCCACAACTATCAGACCGGCGACATCCAGGACGTCGCAGACTACGTGGGCGACTCGCTCGGCCTCGCCTATCACGCGAAGGCCACGGACGCCGACGTCATCGCCTTTTGCGGGGTCCACTTCATGGCGGAGACCGCCAAGATCGTGAACCCCGGAAAAATCGTCGTCCTCCCGGACAAGGACGCCGGTTGCTCGCTCGAACAATCCTGCCCGGCAGACCAGCTTGAGGCCTTCCTCAAACAAAACGCGGATAAGAACTATTATGTCATCGCCTACATCAACTGCTCCGGCGGCGTCAAAGCCCTCTGTGATGTGATCTGCACCTCGGGCAATGCGGTGAGGATCGTCAACCTCGCCCCCAAGGACCGCCCCATCCTCTTCGTCCCCGATGAAAACCTCGGCGCCTGGGTCATGGAACAGACCGGCCGCAAGATGGACCTGTGGAGGGGCAATTGTTATGTCCACGTCGAGTTCACCCGGGATTCGATCCGCCGGATCAAGGCGGAATACCCCGACGCGCTCGTCGTCGCCCACCCCGAATGCACGCAGGCCGTCCGTCTGTTAGCCGACGAGGTCTGCTCGACCGAGAAAATGGTCGCCTACTGCAGGAACGCGCCGGTTAGGAACATCATCGTCGTCACCGAGAGCGGCATGCTCCACCGCCTGCGCAAGGAGTGTCCGGACAAGAACCTCATCGCCGGCCCCACCGACCGCTGCGCCTGCGCCGACTGCCGCTACATGAAGATGAACACCCTGCAGAAACTCCGCGACTGCCTCGACACCCTGCAGCCACGGGTCGAAATGGAGGAATCCCTGCGAAAACGCGCCGAAGCCCCGCTGCTGCGCATGCTGGAGCAGTCGAGGTAAGAACCGGCGGCGCGCCACGATCATGCCCGGCGAAGCCGGAGGATCTCCACGTCCTCCATGGTTTTCACGGGGATTTTCACGATTCCCAGCCAAAAGGAGTTTGGACGGCACGATCCGGAAACGTCAACTCGGCCACACCCGACTTATCAAGTCCGCCGAGTCCGAGTTCGATCATTTTGCGATATTGGATTTCGGTGGCATGGGACAAGGGAACGCGCAGTCCCGTTTCAAGCGCCAGGGAGTTTGCGATGCCACTGTCCTTCGCCGCATGTTCCACAGAGAAATAACAATCATGCTCGCGGTTGATCATGTCATCTCCGTCCGTTTCCAGAACCCGGGAGTTCGCGCCTGTCTGTGAAAACACCTCCTTGAGCAGATGCAGGTCCAAGCCCAGCGCCGCGCCAAGTCCCAGGCCTTCCGCAAGACCCGCGGTGTTGATGTTCATCACCATGTTGACAAGCGCCTTGATCTTGGCCGCATGACCGACCGGCCCGACATGACGCAGCGAGGCCGAGAGATCACCAAGCAGGGGTTTCATGCGGTCGAACACCTCCGGATCGCCGCCGACCATCAGATAGAGGGTCCCCTGGCGGGCCTGGGGAATGCTCGATGCCATGCTCGCCGCCAAGGCGGCCGCTCCGGCGCGCGCGGCGGCGGCG
>JBGSUP010000397.1:0-7596 GCA_041753485.1 Akkermansiaceae bacterium | reverse complement strand
GCCGTCGGCGCGGAGCGGGCGCGCGAGGAATCCGCCAAGGTGCTGGACCGCGTGCGCCGCGCGGTGGGACTGGTCTAGGGAAATGCCGAGATGCTGGGATGGTGATGAAAACTCGTGTGCTGTGTCTGTTGACGGATGGATTTGAGGAAATCGAGCTGGTGACACCGGTGGATTTGCTGCGCCGTGCGGGGATCGAGGTGGTCATCGCTTCATTGCATCGCAAGACCGTGGTCGGGCGCAACGGCATTCGGGTGGAGGCGGATGTTTCGCTGGCTGGCCTGGATACCGGCAAGTTCGATCTGCTGTTCATTCCCGGCGGTCCCGGGGTGGGGGATTTGCGCAAGGACGGCCGCGCCGCCAGGCTGGCGCGGGAATTCGCCGCGGCTGGAAAACCGCTGGCGGCGATTTGTGCGGCTCCGCTCGTGCTGATGGATGCCGGATTGCTGGAAGGGAAACGTTTCACCGCCCATCAATCGGTTAGAGACACGCTGGGCCGGGCGCTCGCTGAACGCGTGGTCGAGGACGGCAACCTGATCACTTCCCGGGGAGCCGGCACCGCCATGGATTTCGGTCTGGCACTCGTCGCCCGGCTGCTTGGGCAGGCTGCGGCGGATCAGGTGGCGGCAGACATCATGGCGTGACGGCCGGGAACCCAGAGCAGAGAGCAGAGAGAAAGAATCCGCGCGAAGCTGCGGTGTTGCTGCGCTCCGCTGCCAGCTTTTCGCTGGTCAATCCGCTTGCGTTGGGGGCCTCACTCGGGAATCTTCCGCGTGCCGTGCCCGCCGCGTCCCGCAAGCCATTCTGGCTCATCCCCAACCTGCTGAGCCTGGATGCCCCGCTTGTGGCGATGGCATGGTTGTATGTTTTCGCCAAAACCTGGCGGCTTGGTTATCACCCGTGGGAGGCCTACGCCTCGCTCGGCCTGGCGGTGTGGATCATTTACGCGGCGGATCGCCTGCTGGATGTTTCGCTGTTCGGCAGCAGCGGGGAGCGGATGGAACCCCGGCACCGCTTTCATCGGGATTACGCCAGGTTTTTCCGCATCGGGCTGGCTTTCGCGATCCCGATGACCGTGGCGCTGGTGGTGATGAGAATGCCGATGACCATTTACAAGCACCTGATGCTGGGCGGGGTGCTGGTCGCCGGATTTTTCGGGCTTTCGATGTTGTCCTCGCAGGATCCGCGCGAGGTGCCGCACACCAAGAACATCCTCGCCGGGGTGACTTTCGCCTTTGGCACCGCGATGACCGCGCACCTTTATCGCGCGGAATTCGGGATCTACGACATGCTCGCCTCCCGCGAGTTTTTATCCTTCGCCGTGCTGTGCATTCTCAATATTTCCGCGATCGACTTGTGGGAACATGCGGCGCGTGCGGCGGATTTGGAAATCAAGGCTTCGGATGAACTTTCGCTCACGCTGCCGCTCACGCTGCTGGGTGGCGTGGCGCTCGGCTACGCGCTGCTTGAGCAAGAACGCTCCACCCGGCCGTTTTTCTATGCCATCCTGACCGGAGCGGGATTGCTTTATGTGCTCAACCGGAACCGCGCGCACTTCGGGATCGACACGTTGCGCGTGCTTGCGGATGTGGCTTTGTTGATTCCGGTTCTGGTGTTTTTCGTGGCATCCGGACCGTGATGGGGCATTGCGGTTTGACGGATCGGCCGCCGGCAGCCAGTCTCCGCCGCCATGTCCGACCCGATTCACGTGCTCTTTGTCTGCACTGGAAACACCTGCCGCAGCCCGATGGCCGAGGGACTTTTCCGCAAGGCCGTTTGCGGATGTGGCGACTTCGCCGTGAGCTCCGCCGGCGTGGCTGCTGCCAAGGGCATGCCCGCCAGCCGTGAAACCGCGGCCATCCTCGCCGGTCGCGGGGCCGGTTTGGAGCATTTCAAAAGCCGCCCGGTTTCCGACGCGATTCTTGCCGCCGCCACCCATGTTTTTGCGATGACCGAGGGTCATCTCGCCGCACTCGAAGCACGTTTCCCGGAACATTCGGACAAGTTTTTCCTGATTCGCGAATTCTCGGGCATCACCGACAAACGCCAGGGGCTCGACGTGCCCGACCCGATCGGGATGGGGGCCGCTGCCTATGAGGAGGTCGCCAAGGTGCTGGAAGCCGCCATCCCGGCGATCATTTCCTATCTCAAGTCGCCAGCGGCAAAGCGGCGCTCGTGAAATGAGCAATGGTGGCTTGTCAAGCGGGCACGGTTTCCTAGGCTTTCGCGTCATCGCCACCCCAAGCTCCGCGCGGTGCCAGATCCTTATGAACACTTCCCTGCTCGCCCAAGCCGCCAATGAAGCCCGCGGCCTCGCTATCGATGCCATCCACACCTGCAACTCCGGTCACCTGGGCTTGCCTCTTGGCTGTGCCGAAGTCGGAGCCGTGCTCTTCGGTGAGTCGATGCGCTATTGCCCGGACGCGCCGAAATGGCTCAACCGCGACCGTTTCATTCTCTCGGCCGGCCACGGTTCGATGTTTCTTTACGGCTGGCTGCACCTCTCGGGCTACGCGGTTTCCAGGGACGACGTGAAAAACTTCCGCCAGCTCCACTCGATCACGCCGGGCCACCCGGAGTATGCGGAAACTCCGGGCGTGGAGGCCACCACTGGCCCGCTTGGCCAGGGCATCGGCAATGCCGTGGGTTACGCGCTTTCCGGAAAACGCGCGGCCACCCTCTTCAACACCGCGGAGCACACGATCATCGATCACCACGTGATCGCCCTGCATGGCGACGGCTGCCTCCAGGAGGGCGTGGCCAGGGAGGCGATCGCATTCGCCGGCCATAACGGCCTCGACAACCTGATTCTCATCTATGATTCCAACGACGTCACGCTCGACGCCATGGCCATCCTCACCCAAAGCGAGGACGCCGCCGCCTATTTCACCTCGCAGAATTGGGACGCGGTCACCATCGATGGCCATGATCTAACGGCCATCGCCGCCGCCATCGCCAGGGCCAAGTCCGACAACAACGGCCGCCCGAAGGTGATCATTGCCCGGACCACCATCGGCAAGGGCATCCCGGAAGTCGCCGGCACAGCCAAGGGCCATGGCGAAGGCGGTGCGAAATTCAGCGAATCCGCCCGCGCCGGGCTCGGCCTTCCCGCCGGCGAGCACTTTTTCGTTTCCGCGGAAACGCGGGCCTTCTTCGCGGAGAGGAAAGCCGCGTCCAAGGCCGCCTTCGCCGCCTGGCAGGCGACTTACGATGCCTGGGCCAAGGCAAATCCGGAGCTCGCCGACGAACTCACCGACGGCCTTGCCAAGGCTGTTCCCACCGATCTCAGCGGGCAGATCCCGGCCTTCGCCGCCGATTACAAGGATGCCACCCGTTCCGCTGGTGGCACCGTGCTCAATGCCGTGGCCAAGGCCATGCCACAAGTCCTCACCGGCAGCGCCGACCTTTTCGGCTCCACCAAAAACTATCTCAAGGATGCCGGCGATTTCTCCAAAACCAATCCGTCGGGCCGCAATATCTGGTTCGGCATCCGCGAGCACGCCATGGGCGCGATTTGCAATGGCATCGCCTATGACGGGCTGTTCCGCGCTTCGGGAGCCACCTTCCTTGTTTTCGCCGACTACATGCGCGGCTCGATCCGCCTCGCCGCTCTGGCAGGTTTGCCGGTCACTTACATCTTCACCCATGATTCCGTGGGCGTGGGCGAAGACGGTCCCACCCACCAACCGGTGGAAACCATCAGCAGCCTGCGCGTGATTCCGAATCTCGATGTCATCCGCCCCGGTGACGCGGAGGAAACCGCCGGTGCCTTTGTTGCCGCGATGAGCCGCACGGACGGCCCGACCGCGCTCATTCTCACCCGCCAGGCGATTCCAATGATGAATGATTTGTCCGTTGATGCCCGCCGCGATGGCACGCTCAAGGGCGGCTACATCGCCCGCAAGGAAAGCGGCACCCTCACTGCCATCCTGCTCGCCAGCGGCTCCGAACTCCAGCACGCCATGGCCGCCGCTGCCGAACTCGGTGCCGGTGTCCGCGTGGTTTCGCTGCCCTGCTTCGAGCTTTTCGATCGCCAGAGTGCGGATTATCGCGAAAGCGTGCTGCCGTCCTCGTGCACGAAGCGCATCGCCATCGAAGCCGGCGTCACCGGTCTCTGGTGGAAATACGTCGGCACCCGGGGCAAGGTCCTCGGCATCGACCGCTTCGGCATGAGCGCTCCCGGGGATACGGTGTTCAGGGAACTGGGCATCACCAGGGATCATGTCATCGCCGCCGCGAAGTGATCGGTTTCTAACAACATTCCATTCCCCATCATGAACGAGAATCCATTTGTCGTGCCGCCCCACATCCAGTCACCAGGTGGTGGCGAACCGGTTCCTGGGAACAAGGAAGAGAGCACACTCGGCGTGGTCTTCCATCTTCTTGCGTTCGCCGGGCTGGCGGTTCCGTTTGGGAACATCCTCGGGCCGCTCGTGCTTTGGCTTCTGAAACGAGGCGACAGTCCCTACCTCGACGCAGTCGGCAAGGAGGTCGTGAATTTCAACATCTCGTGGATGATTTACACGGCGATTGCGGCTTTTTCGCTCTTTGTGCTGGTGGGCTTTCTGCTTCTGCCGCTGGTCGCCTTGGCGTGGCTGGTCTTGGTCATCATCGCCGCGATCAAGGCCAGCGAGGGAAAATTCTACCGCTACCCGTTGACGATCCGGTTGATCAAATGAACGGCGGCTTTTCGCCTTAACTTCCGCGGTAGGGGATGCCTTGTTTGCTTCTTCGGTGACTCTCATCGAGGCAAGCGCCCGCGCATTGGTGGGGGCGATTTCCGCATGATCAATCGGCCACGTGCGCCCGGTAGAAGCTTCTGGCCGGATGATACGGAAACGTGACCGATGTCTCGGTGGCCAGCGCGTGTTTGAGCGGAACCAAGATGCTCCAAGAATCCGCAGCGAGTGTCGGGGAGGATTCAATTTGATAAGTCATTCCCGGCACGGTGAGGAAGGTGACAATTACGTCACTTCCCGACTTCGTGACGGACTTTGCCTTGAGAACATCAGTTCCATTCTGCGGATTGGTGCCCGCAAAATACTCGTTGAGGTTTGAGAATCCATCGCCATCATCGTCGTCATGTGCATCGTTCACGGCGGTGCTCAGTCCATTGGATGTCTCATAGGCATTGGGCATGCCATCGTTATCCGAATCGGTCGCAGTCACCGTTTGGGGAACCGAGAACTCCGAGCTGTCGCCCGTCACCACATTTGTAGCGATGGCAGTCACCACCTTGCCCGCAAGCACTGCGGTGGTGAATGATGGATTGAACCCTGCAAATCCTCCTCCATCCAATGTCACTTCATCGAGTGCGCCAATAAAAGTCTTTCCGCTGGAATTGCCTGGCGGGTCGCTGCTGAAGAATTCGATGCGGTGGACCGATCCCGCGCTTCCGGACAGTGAGCCGCTTAGCAAAACGCCTCCTCCTCCCGCAACTGCGGACGTGATGGCGGCTGCCGGCTGGGCATGGTTTGCAGTGCCGACGAGGATTCCCATGAAGCCGTTGTCCGAGATCGAATTCATAGTGAATTCATGGCCATGCGTTACCGTGGGCTCGAACAAAGCGATGCCATAGCTTCCGTTGTTGCGGATGATGTTGTTGCTTGTGGTGCTGTTCTTCGAACCATTGGAATACATCACTCCGGAAAAGCCATTCCCCAATGCGGCTCCACTGCGCAACATGCCGATCAGATTGGAGTCCACCACGTTGTGATCGCTTTCCGCATCGCCGACGACCACTCCGTAGCTGTTGTTTCCAGAGATGACGTTGCCGGTGATGGTGTTGCCGCTTGCTCCACCGAAAACCGTGGCACCGGCGAATCCGTTGGGGACCGCCGCAGTGCCGGCCGCATTGGTGCCGATGAGATTGGCCTCCACCCGGTTCCCCGTGCTGCCTGGATCCGCGATGCGGATGCCTTCGGCTGGATTTCCCGAAAGCACGTTGCCCTTGATCAGGTTGTCCTTGGCTCCAACGGTCACATAGATTCCAACAAAACTGTTAGGAACCGGTGCATTGCCGCCGTTACCCAGGCCGATGAGGTTGCCACTCACCTCGTTGTCATTCACTCCGGCACCCGTCAGCCAGACACCGGCATTGGTGTTTCCGGAAATGACGTTGCCGCCGCCGATCAGATTGTGATGGGCGCCGTCGGTCACGATCACTCCGCCGATGCCGTTGGCGCGGGCGGCACTTCCGGAAGCATCGGTGCCGATCCGGTTGCCGGAGACCATGTTGCCGGTGGTGGAGGCACCGGAAATCCAGACGCCATATTCGGGATTCCCCGATAGCACATTGTCCGGACCGATGGTGTTGTCATGCGCGCCGCCGGAAATCAGGACGCCCTGTTTCACGTTTGGCGCGGCAAGACTACCGCCCGGAGCCACTCCCGACCAACAAGAACAAACCGAATTTCCGACCGCATCCGGATACAACACCGCCACGCCCACCCAGCGGGCCCGGGTGAAGGCGAGCCCTTTGACCGTGCAGTTCGCCGCATAGATCATCAAACCGGGTGGTTCGCCTGATTCTGCTAGAATCTCCGACCCGTCCACGAAGACCAGCGGCCTGTCCGTGTATCCCGGCTGGGTGGTGGCATCCAGCTTCGTTCCATTCGTGACAAGCGGTGGAAGATGGCCTGTGGAATGGATGGTGAAAATCCCGCCGGAGTATCCCGGATCGCTTGTCGGAATGTTGAAGGTGACCGTCGTCCCGGGATGGTCCGTCGCGTGATACAACGCCGCGCGAAGACTTCCCGGACCGGTATCCGCAGTGTTTGTCACCATCGGCGACAAGGTCACCGCGCCGTAGAGCCAGGTGATCGCCGCACGATCGCCGGGACTGAGCGCAAAGTTGCCCATGCGGACCTGGTATCGTTCGTATCCGGGTTTCGGACTCAGGGTGTCCAGCATGCCCGGGTCGATGGAAAACAGATCCCGGCCGAAATGCATCACCGACTCGAAATCATAGATCCCGTTGGAAACACCCGCCGGATCCATATCAAACCAAAATTCCTTTCCCGGACTGATGTTTGCCGCCAGCACTGAAACGAAACTGTCGCGGTCCGGCCGGATGTGTTCATGATGCAGGCCGAGAGAATGTCCCATTTCATGGCAGATCTGCGAGCGGGTGAGCGAGTTGATTTCCACGATCTGCGGATGGCTTCCCGAGACTTGGTTCGGCCCGGAGGGATCGTATTTGAGGAGCACGTAGTTCGCTTCCGAAGTCCACGGAACAAAATGCAAGTTGCCCGCAAGTTCCCATTCACGGATGCCGTCAAGGTAAGTCTGGCGCTGCGCCGCGCTCAGCGCCGGATCGATCAGATAGGGCACTGTCCCACCCGGCCACGGCCGATTCGCGGGGCTGATGCCGTTGTAAAGAAACCCAGCCCACGAATCGAACGTGGCACTTGCGGATAAAGCAATCACCGTGGCCCACAAGTGCTTATTGGGAAGATGCAGCATGGTCATTAAGGAGACTAATTCGCTGCAGAGCCTGAAGCAAGTTCAGGATTTTCCGCCTCCACAACACGCGTCTCAACTGCCAGGGTAGGGGATCGCTTGCAGTTTCCAGCCTGCGGCGGCCAGTCCGGCGGCGGC
>JBGSUP010000396.1:0-9597 GCA_041753485.1 Akkermansiaceae bacterium | reverse complement strand
TCAGTCGCTCGATCCGCCGCCGGAACTGCGCCAGTCGTTCCATCAACTCCGCGCCATCGGCCACCGCCAACTCCGCCGCAGCGCTTGGCGTCGGCGCGCGCAAGTCCGCCACAAAATCCGCGATCGTGAAATCGATCTCATGCCCAACCGCCGAAATGATCGGAATCGGACACGCCGCGATTGCCCGGGCAACGACTTCCTCGTTGAAATTCCACAAATCCTCGATCGATCCGCCGCCGCGGCCGACGATCAGCACGTCGCAACGCGGGAAAGCAAAAGCCTCGGGCCGGCCCATTTTCCCGATGGCTGCGGCGATTTCCAACTCGGCACCACGGCCCTGCACGCGCACCGGGAAAAGCACCGGTTGCACCCACGGCGCGCGTCTTGTCAGAACATTGAGGATGTCCTGCAGGGCCGCGCCCGACCCGGAGGTAATGATCCCGATCCTTGTCGGAAACGCGGGAATCGGCTGCTTGCGCCCGGCATCGAACAGGCCCTCGGCATGCAGTTTCTGCTTCAGCGCCTCGAAGCGCGCCTGCAAGTCTCCCGCCCCCGCACGCTCGGCCTTTTGCACGATGATTTGCAACTGCCCCCGCGCCTCATAGACACTGGCTTCCGCGAAGACCCGCACCTTTGCGCCGTCCTCCAGCGCGTCGGAACCCTGCCGCTTGCGTGCGCCGAACATCGCGCACTGGATCTGTGCCCCGGCATCCTTGAGCGAGAAATACCAGTGCCCGCTGCCTTGCTTTTTCAAGTTGGAAACCTCGCCCTCCACCCAAACCTCGCCCACCTGCGCCTCCAGCAGGTTCTTCATCCGCCGCAGCAATTGCGTCACGGACAAGGCCTGCTCGCCTGCGGGCCGCGGTGGGGAAAACAAATCCATGCCGCACACTGGCAGCGCGGCGGCGGATTTCGAGCGGGAAAAGAACTTTATGAGAACACCCGCAGCTCCTGGCAAATGAATGTCGGGTGGAATGCCCGCACGTTGAGCGCCTGCAACATCAAACCTTCGGTCAGGCGGCTTCTCTCCTAGTAAATCGGCTGAAATGGATTTTCAGCATTTCAGCATCTCGAATTTCAGCGTTTTCCCCCTGCGATTCCACCTTGGCACCTCAGCCCCGGCAAGCCGCCCCCCGAACCACCGGACAGACACACCCGAAATGCGGAAAATCCTTGTGGAATCAACGATTTCCAACATCATCGACCCGAAATACCCCCGTTGATACCACCGCGGGACACATCCTACGAACAAATACTTTTCTGCCAATCATTTGCAGCAAAATGAAACCATCTATTCTTCTAGTAGCGCTTGCACTCATCAGTTGCGAGAGAAGTGAGAACGCGCATTCTGGAACCGGTAGTCTTGTGATCGACGATGGCTCACGCTAGTGGGGTTGCCATCACTCTCACGTTCGCTTCAACGACACATCAACATGCAATTTTGGCTCAGAACATGGTTGGCGGTCTTACTGGTGCTGTCCCCCGGTGTGTTGTATGGTCTTGGTGAGACGATGGTGGTGCTGTCCGATGATCAACTCGTGGCAGAAGCCGACTACTGTGTTATTGGTACCCTTACCGACCAACGAAACCTTGCGGTTGAAGAGGTGGTGTTTGGGCCACTGGCCACAAAGGAACTCAGGTTCAGGTTTCCATGGGACTATCAGAGTCCGCAACCACAGGAGAAGTGGATTGTCTATCTTGAGCAAGATTTCGCAGAGATTCGATGCGTGACGGGAGGAGGCGCCCGGCGGGTGAAAGGAACGCGCGTCGAGACTAACGAAACCCGTAAAAAACCTCAATTTCAATTTCGCGACACGAAACTAATAATGAGCGACCATCCATTTCCGACGGAGCTGGATCATTACGTTAGGAAGGCTCGTGATTGCTGGCAATTAGCCGCAACCAAACGACGAAACAGTCAGAACGAAGCCTTGCAACGTGTATTCGACCCCAAGAGGTATCCTGAGAAAAACGGTAACGCACCTGCCATCCTCTATGATGTTTTATGGAATGTTCACGCAGACGATACGGACACTCTCAACCGCATGGCTAATTTGATAAGGGACAAGCCCGAACCTCTCTACATGCATGCTCGAGGGAGTTTCGTTCAGGTCATTGCCCGAAAGAACTTCCGAGCTGGATTTGATGTGATACGCGCCGAGGCTTTCCGACGCAGCAGAGCAGGCCAGAATTGGGCTTCAGAGAGAGACGCGCTTACCGTGCTGGCGGCCATCGGCACGGCAGGCGATGTAGAGTTGATGAAGGAGAACATTGTTCAGCTATCGAAGCAACGCTACTCTAATCAACCCCTCGACGCTTTCAACGCACTTGGCAATCTTGCGAACCGAGTGTTCGCTTACGATTCCGGTGAGAGGCATGCTCTCCGGCAATGGTTGGAGCGCTACTGCACGGAACCGACGGATCTGGAGCGGGAGTTGTCTTTCCATAAGATGGCAATCGTGTCGCTTGGACCGCTCGGAAGGAAAGAATCCCTTCCCCTCCTCCGGAGACTTCAGGCAGAGGACCCGGGCGGATGGAACGAACAGGCGATTGCGCGCATTGAGCAACGTCTTAAAGACGAAGCACCAAAACAAAGCGAACAAGAAGCCGTGCATCCTAACGGGCCATAAACAACTCAATCCCTTTCGATTTTCATTTCCATCTTTTCCTTAGGAGAACTCAACCGTTCAGTGAACAAGGGCATCCGTTCGTTCCATTGTCACCCTGAAATCACGGACGCACGCGTTTCGCCCTTCCCATGATGATTTCGGGGCAATTGCGGAAAACCGCGCATTTTCTGCGCTTTGCTCCCCGGAGGTTGACGGGTGGGGTCAGGCGTGCACAATTCCGCCCCGCCGGGCGGAAAAGCCGCACCGGCACTCCCCAACTATCGCCATGACCACTATCGCCATCAACGGATTCGGCCGCATCGGCCGCCTCGTCTTCCGTGCTCTCGTCGAGCAAGGCCACCTCGGAACCACCTTCAATGTCGTCGCTGTCGGTGACATCGTGCCCGCAGACAACCTCGCTTACCTCCTCAAATATGACTCCACCCAGGGCCGCTTCGCCGGCACGGTTTCCTCGAAGAAATCATCCCCTGATCTTGCGGAGGACGATATCATTGTCGTCAACGGCCATGACATCAAGGTCGTGAGTGCCCGCACTCCGGACGGCCTTCCCTGGAAAGAACTCGGCGTGGAAGTCGTGATCGAATCCACCGGCCTGTTCACCGATGCTGAAAAGGCCAAGGGCCACATCACCGCCGGTGCCAGGAAAGTCATCATTTCCGCTCCCGCCAAGGGCGAGGACGGCACCTTCGTGGTGGGTGTCAACGATCAGGATTACGATCCCAAGAACCACCATATCATCTCCAACGCGAGTTGCACCACCAATTGCCTCGCACCCATCGTGCATGTGCTGCTCAAGGAAGGATTCGGCATCGCCGAAGGCCTGATGACCACCATTCATTCCTACACCGCCACCCAGAAAACCGTGGACGGTCCGTCCAAGAAGGACTGGAAGGGTGGCCGCAGCGCGGCGATCAACATCATCCCATCCACCACCGGTGCCGCGAAGGCCGTCGCCCTCGTCTGCCCGGAAGTGAAAGGCAAGCTCACCGGCATGGCCTTCCGGGTGCCGACGCCCACCGTTTCCGCCGTGGACCTCACGGTGAAGACCGTCAAGGAAACCTCGCTCGCCGAGATCAAGGCTGCCCTCAAGAAGGCTTCCGAAACCTACCTCAAGGGCATCCTGGAATACACCGACGACGAAGTGGTTTCCACCGACTTCATCCACTCGCCGTCCTCCTCGATCTTCGACGCCGGCTCTTCCATCGAACTCAACTCGACGTTCTTCAAGCTCATCAGTTGGTATGACAACGAGTGGGGCTACTCGAACCGGGTGATCGACCTCCTCACGGATGTTGTCAAGAAGGGGATCTAACACCTTCTTGTCGCGGATCATGCCGATCCACGTTCCGAAAACGGCGGCCCTGCGAGGGGTCGCCGTTTTTTTTCACGGTTGCGGAAGCCGCGCGATGCCCTCGCGGATGCGGAGCAGGATTTCGCGGGTTTCGGGGCTTGCCCGGTCGAGCCAGAGCCTGACCTCCTCCTTGTCCATCATGGCGGGCACGGCGGACTTGGTGATGCGGTGGGTTGCAAGAAAGCGGCGGGCCTCCTCCACGGTGGCGTAACTGAACAGTCCGGCGTAAAACCACGGTTTGGGATCGTCCATGGGCTGACGGAGGCCACACATCGCGCGGGCGGCCTCGCAGGAAGCCAGGAGGCGGCCGTCGTCGAGGGCGGCCAGATATTCCAGCCAGGCCTCTGCGCAATCATTGAGATTGCCGCGCACGAGCCATGCGCGGTTCACCCGTTTCACCCAGTCAAGGGGCGGCAGCGTCGAGTGGTGATTCATGATTCGAGGCGGGGCTCCCGCGCGGGGCGATGCGGCGACGGCAGAGCCGGGGCGGTGGCAAGGGCGGTTGCTTTCAACAGATTCGAGCCTCGCCGTGATTCGGCGATTTGCAAATCCCGGAATCGGAAGCAGGGCGCACCGATCATGCGGCGTGCCCGTTCAGCCGGCGGTTTTCCAAGTGGCATGGCGGTCGGAGCGATTGCGGCAGGTGCCTCCGGGGTGCCGCGGGGTAAAAGATGACGACTGAATGATTGCACCCGGCATGTGGAATCTCTATGTTCGCGGGGATGGGCGTGATGAGGACCTTGCAAGCAGCTTCAGGCTGGCTCGAACTCGGGCTGGCGGATGAGGCCTTGCTCGAGTTGGAAACATTGCCTTCCGACTTCCGTGTGCGGCGTGAGGTGCTCGAATTGAAGCTGGCCGCGCAGATGGTCAGTCAGGCGTGGAATCCCGCCTCGGACACTGCCCGCCTGCTGTGCCTGAAGGCGGCGGACGAGCCCTTGTTCTTCCTGCGGGCGGCGTTCTGCCTGCATGAAACGGGCGACACGCTGGCGGCCTGCAACTGGCTGCTGCGCGGACCCAAGACACTTTTCGAGATGGCGGTTTTCCACTACAATCTGGCCTGTTACCTGTGGACGCTGGGCGAGGCTAACCGGGCGCGCAGCCACTTGAAGCAGGCGATCACGATGGACCAGTCGTTTCTCGAAGCCGCACGGGATGACCGGGACCTTGCCGGCATCGGGCCTCTGCAGTGATGTTTGACCGGATTTCACCCTCTTGTCGGTGGAAAACGGCGAAGGAATGAGCGGATACGGTTGGTTCGGTCCCTGGTCCGGCTTATCATGCCTGCCGTGCTTGCCGCCCGCCAGGGTTTCGAACCATGAGCCAACCAGTTGCCTCCGATGTCACTTGTCGCTCGATCATGGCGACGGTTTATCCTGTTCTATCAGCCGGGATGACGCTCACCGAGTGCGTGCGCAACTTGCTCCAGCACCGGGTTCTCGCCATGCCGGTGGTGGATGAAGCCGGGAAATACCTCGGCCAATTCCGGAAAAACCTGCTGGTTTCCGTGGTTCTGCCGCAGGTCGCGGTGCATGACCAGCGCTTCGAGCGGATCGCCCGGATGATCGATACCGGCTTGTTGCAGGACACCATGGCGGACGTCCGCGGGCGCTTTGCCGCCATCGCGGACGAACCGGTGAGCCGCTATCTGGACAGGGAGGCTCCGGTTCTGCGGCCGCAACAGCCCTTGGTGACCGCCATGTTCTATTTGTTTCACGGCCGGAATTTCCTTCCCGTGGTGGAACCCGGGAGCGATCTCCTCGTCGGGGTGGTGTCCGCATGGGACGTGCTCGAAAGCATCATCCACAAGCCTTGAGAGAACCATGGCCGTTCCCCTGTTGGCGATGATTCCCGGTGTGAATCCGGTGTGGTTGGCGGTCGGGATCCTGCTGCTCACCTACCTGGCGATCATGACCGAGCGCCTGAACCGGGCGATCGTCGCCTTGCTCGGGGCGGTGATTGTGATTTCATCCGGAATCCTGACCCAGGAGCAGGCGGTGTCAGGGATCGACTTCAACACCATCGGATTGCTGACAGGCATGATGGTGATCGTGGGGATCGCGCGGAAAAGTGGGATTTTCGAGTATCTCGCGATTTGGGCGGCGAAGCGTGCCAGGGGAAGTCCGACCGGCATTCTGGCCGTGCTGGTGGTGGTGACCGCGGTGTTTTCGGCGCTTTTGGACAACGTGACCACGGTGATGCTCATTGTCCCGGTGACCCTGGTGATCTGCTCGCAATTGAAGGTTCCAGCCTATCCATTCCTGCTTTCCCAAGTGCTGGCTTCCAACATCGGAGGCACCGCCACCCTGATCGGTGATCCGCCCAACATCATCATCGGCGCGCAAGTCGGGCTTTCCTTCAATTCGTTCGTGGTGAATCTGGCACCGGTGATCGGGGTGATCCTCGTCATCCACACGCTGGCGATCCATTTTTTCTGGGGAAGGAAACTGCGCGCCACTTCCGAGGCCCGCGAGCGCATCATGGCGCTCGATGAACGCAAGGCGATCAGCGACAGCACGCTGCTGGTGAAATCCCTGATCGTGCTGGTGGGAGTATTGGTCGCCTTTGTGGGAGCTCGATTCATCGGCCTGGAGTCCGGCACCATCGGCATGGCCGGTGCCGCGCTGCTGCTGCTGCTGGATAACGCGGGAAAATCCGCGGCAAAACAGAATGAAAGCGTCACCCACGTGTTCAACGAAGTGGAGTGGGTCACCCTGTTCTTTTTCATCGGCTTGTTCATCGTGGTCAAGGGAGTCGAACACACCGGGGTGCTGGAAACCCTCGCGGGCCATCTGCTCAAAGCGACCGGCGGCGATCTGAAAGCGACCGGACTCGGCATCTTGTGGTCCTCGGCCTTGCTCTCCGCCGTGGTGGACAACATCCCGTTCGTGGCGACGATGATCCCGATGGTCAAGGCGATGGCCCCGGCTTTCGGTGGTGCGGACGGACTGATGCCGCTGTGGTGGGCGCTCTCGCTGGGTGCCTGCCTGGGTGGCAACGGCACCTTGATCGGTGCCAGCGCGAATCTAACCGTAGCGGGCATCGCGGAGCGCAATGGAATTCCGTTCCGCTTTCTCACCTACACCAAGCACGCGCTGCCGATGATGATCGTGCACGTCGGCGTCTGCCACATCTATTGGCTCTGGCGTTACCTGTGAGTCCTGAGCGCATGCGGGGAAATAAAAAGCGCGCGTTGGAATTCCCCCCGGATTTCGCAACGCGCGCTTTTTTCATCGCCTCCCGGCTCCGGCCTGAACCGCTTGACTTCCCCCCGGAGATCAAACGAATCCAATGTGGCTTAGCACGCTTGGCTGATCATTCAGTAAGGCCGAAGCGCTCGCTGAACAAGGAAAGAATGCCCGAAATTCAGGCCGTTGGAAGTTTTTTGGGGCCTCAATACCGGTCAAGTGGGCTCGAAACCGGCCACAAGGCCGGTTTCTTGAGAAATATTTGAACGTTTCTGAAGTGAATCCGCAGCGACGACCAGATTTCCCGTGGCTTTCGGGCTGGCACGCGAGCCGCCGCAACGCGATGCTTCGGAGCGTCCGCCGTGTCCGATCTTTTCACCACGCCTGCGGCTTTGTCCCACAAGCCGAATCCATCCGAGCCGCTGGCGGCGCGGATGCGGCCGCGTTGCCTCGATGAGGTGGCCGGCCAGCAGCACATCCTCGCGGCGGGGAAACTGCTGCGGCGCGCGATCGAGAGTGACCGCTTCACCTCGTTGATCTTTTACGGCCCGCCGGGCACCGGAAAAACCACGCTTGCCAGCGTGATCGCCCGCAGCACCGGTTCGCGCTTCGAATCGCTCAACGGGGTGGAGTCGAACGTGGCGGAGATCCGCGCGAAGATCGACCAGGCCCGCACCTGGCGCGAACTGCGCGGGGAAACAACGATTCTGTTCATCGATGAGATCCATCGTTTCAACAAGGCGCAGCAGGACGTGCTGCTACCCCACATCGAGCGCGGAGTGGTGCGCTTCATCGGCGCGACAACGCACAATCCGTATTTCCATGTGAACTCGCCGCTGGTCTCGCGTTCGCAGATTTTCCAACTCGAAGCAGTGCCGGTGGACGACGTGATCCAGGTGATGGAACGGGCGCTCGCCGATGCCGAGCGGGGGCTGGGTGAGATCCGCACGGCGGCCTGTCCGGAGGCGCTGCGCCATCTTGCCGAGAAATCCGATGGCGACGTGCGCAAGGCGCTCACTGCGCTGGAGCTCTCCACTCTAACAACCCCGCCGGACGATGATGGCGTGGTGCGGTTGACGCTCGCCGTGGCGGAGGAATCCATCCAGCGCAAGGCGGTGGTCTATGATGCCGATGGCGACGCGCATCACGACACGATTTCGGCGTTCATCAAGTCGATCCGCGGCTCCGATCCGGACGCCGCCTTGTATTGGCTGGCGAAAATGCTGCATGCCGGCGAGGACCCGCGATTCATCTCGCGGCGGCTGGTGATTGCGGCGTCCGAGGACATCGGCCTTGCGGATTCCGGCGCCTTGCGGATCGCGCTGGACGCGCACCACGCCTTTGAATTCGTGGGCATGCCCGAAGGCCGGATTCCCCTGGCGCACGCCACCGTCTATCTGGCCACCGCCCCGAAATCCAACACCGTCTACGCCGCGCTGGGCATGGCGATGGCCGATGTGGAGACCGGCCGGACGCTGGCGGTGCCGGCGCATTTGCGGACGCCCACCCGCAAGAAACTCGCCGCCGCCTCCGGGGAGTCCGCGGAGGCGATGAAGTATCTCTATGCCCATGATTTCGAGGGGGCTTATGTGCCGCAGGCTTATCTTCCGGAAGGCCGGATTTATTACCAGCCGGGGGATCAGGGAATGGAGAAGCGCATCCGCGAGCGGCTCGATTTCTGGCGCAGCCGGATGAAGTCCGAGTGAGATCCGGGGCCCGGGAAGACCGGAGATTTTCGGTTGCCGAAGCGCGGCGCTTTGCTAGCTTCGCGGCGTTTGGTGGAAATGGATTATGAATTCGCTGCTGGATCTCCCCGTGCTCGTGCTCAACCGGTTTTGGCAACCGGTGCACACCTGTTCGGTCCGGCGCTCGCTGCACCTGCTCTGCATCGGTCATGCACAAGTCGTGCAGGTGGAGGGCGAGGAGCGCTTCAGCACCCATGATCTCTCCTCGTGGATCGGGTATTCCACGTCCTGCGGAGGCACGGAAATGATCCATGGCGCGCGCATCGCCATCCTCGTGCCGAAAATCGTGGTGCTCTCGGTCTATGACCGCCTGCCGCGGTTGGAGGTGCGCTTCAGCCGCCGCAATGTGTTCCTGCGCGACAAGTTCACCTGCCAGTATTGCGCGAAGATCCTGCCGGAGACCCAGCTCAACCTCGACCACGTGACCCCGCGCGACAAGGGCGGGCGCACCACGTGGGAGAACATCGTCACCTCCTGCTTCCGCTGCAATACGCGCAAGGCCAACAAGCTTCCCCACGAAGCCGGCATGCACCCGCGCAGCAAACCCTTTGCTCCGCGCTGGCGGCCGCTCTTCGGACTCCAGGAAAACGGTCTGGCCGACGAAAGCTGGAGCCATTTCATCCAGCCGGACCGCGCCGAGAGCAGGCTCTCCGCCTGATCACTTGTCCCTTGCCATGTGGTCGAGC
>JBGSUP010000395.1:0-18130 GCA_041753485.1 Akkermansiaceae bacterium | reverse complement strand
TGGTGGAAAATCCGGAGGAATACCGTTGGAGCAGTTATGGCGAGGCGATCGGCGGCGGGGCGAAGGGCAACGGCAAAAAAGCGCGGGCGGGTTTGGTGCGTGCGATGAGGGCGCACAAGGGCGTGGCGGCGGATGCGGCGTTGTGGGCGAAGGACGTGGCGCTGGAATACCGGAAGATTCTGTTAGCCGGAGCGGGCGAGCGGGTGGAGGAACGGGTGGACCAAAGCAGGGCGATGAAGCGCATCGTGAAGCGCAAGGGCCTGACCAAAGAGCAGCTTGATGCGGAGCAGCAGCGCTTGATGGAAGCGGAGGAGAAGCGGATGGGTGAGCTTCCGTTCGGGCGGATGTTGCGCTGCCGGGTGAGGTATTTCACGGATGGAGCGGTGATTGGAAGCAGGGAATTTGTGAATGCGGCCTTTGCCAGCGCGCGGGAGCGCTTCGGGCCGAAACGGAAAGACGGGGCGAGAAAACTGCGGGGCGATGGGAGCGCCGCCGCAGGCATGCTGTGGAGCCTGCGGGATTTGCAGCGCCCGTAAACGGTCTTTTTGGATATGAATCAAAAGAAAGAGAAGGTCAGAGACCCAATTGCGTCCTCCCGTTTGTCCAGGACGCCACCCTTCTCAGCTTCCCAGCCATCCACATCCTGAGCCTGCGCGACGTCCACACCCGCTGCTACCCCCACGGCAAGCTCGGTCCCGACCGCGACATGCACGGAAAACTCACGCCGACGGAAAATCAGGACTCTCAGCCCGATGGAGATTCTGCTTCCCACCAAAGCCCCGAAGCGCTAAGCGCCGCAGCCATGGTGACGGTTTGCGAACAAGCGCCCTGCGTCTCCGCCCAGAAGGCGGTGATGACCCGTCCGACGCGCCCGCAAGACCCGCCCGAAGACGATCCCCCGGCCGGAAACGCGCCGAAATCGCCCGGCCCGCCGCCCAAGCCTCCAAGCGGCGGATTTTTTCTCAACTCATTGCCAACCAATGATTCAGCTAAGGAAGCCCCGCCGCCGAAAACAACGGGTGTGACTGATTACGCATACAGATGGTATGACCCTCTGTCGGGCCGCTGGCCATCTAGGGATCCGATTGAAGAAGACGGAGGAGTAAACCTGTATGGGTTTGTTGGGAATGATGGGGTGAATAAGTGGGATCTTTTCGGCCATTCCCCCGGTGCTGGTATTGCAGTTGGAGGTGGGTTTCATTCTCCTGGCTTAGGGCTTGGAATTGATATCGGTGCGGCCACCCAAGTAAATACGGACTGCGAGCTTTGCATTACATACTCGGCGACTGTTCGTGCAGGTCCTGTAGGCGGGATTCACGGAGGTGTCGGTGGCACTTTCTCCTCAAACGTTAGTACCGGACCGTCAGCATCGGTCGGCGGTGGCGGATGGGTTGCCGTTAATGGAGCGGGAGGGTCGGGTCACGTGGAGTATAATCCTGCAAATGGATCCATTACAGGTGGTGGAGCAAGAGGAGAGCTTGGAGTAGGAGGAGCTATTGGACCTCAGGCTACCTTCTCTTGCACGGGATGTGCGAGCCTAAAAACATCATTGCCAATGCCGGCTGTTCAGATAATCGCAATGGGTCGAGCCTTGGAGTGCATCTACAAAGAAGCAAAAAAACTGGCAACCGAGTAGCCATGCCGATTTTTTTGGGAAATTAGCAAAAGCAGTGAGACAATTCTTCGAAACATTAAAAGCGGCACCCCTTTTTGCCAAGATCGGTTGTTGCATGGTGTGGGCTGGATCATTCGCATTCTATAACTTAGAATATGGTGAACTTGTTAAGTCACTCGCCGCATTAGTGATGGTATTTGGAGGCTTCATGGTATTCATAACCAAAAGGAATGCTTCATACCGAAAAGCTCTGGTCGTTGTTACTGCCTTTGGTTTTTTTCTTGGATTCCTTTTGTTGTTATTTAAAAGTCAATGATTGATTTGATGAATGGGGTCACCCATTAGGTCAAGAAGCGAATTAGGGTGTTTTTCTCCGGAGCGAGGATTCTGAAAATCCACACCAATCTCAGGACGGTCTTTTTTGGAAAGGCCTTCGAACCGTGCTTTCTGTAGTGTCGATTTGGACCGGGAGGTCCGATTAGTCACCCATCTGGATCTAACCGTTTTTACTCAACAAGCAATAACAGTCCATCCCACACATGGCGGGACCAGAAAGCTGTTTTGGAATTTCCACCTATGCATTCATTCAGTGTGAGCGTGAATGGTACCAGTCCCGGCAATCGATCATTGACACTGAGCGATCTGAATGGGCGGGCCTCGCGGATTCACATCGACAGAGGTGCCCGATAATCTGCCATTCTTCTTTGACCGTCTCGATACTTCCTCCTTTCCTTCCCATTCGCGACCAGTAATAGTGCATCGATGATTCGCTCGTCACCAACCGGGGGCAGCCGAACCCGGAACCGCTCGAAAAGCCACCGTCTCCGACCGGGTGTGGCTTACTACTCATACAGGTGGTATGACCCCGTCACCGGCAGATGGCCATCTAGGGACCCGATTGAGGAAAAAGGAGGAATCAACCTTTATGGGTTCGTTCGGAATGATGGGGCGAACAGGTGGGATCTTTTGGGATTGTTTCATTCATTTGGGCAGGTGAATGTAACCGCTTTCTTTGAAGTTGGGCAGGTTAAGTCGGATGCCGATTGTCCGGAAGTCGTAAAAGGAATGGGATCTTCGTATGGCTCCGGAGATGTTGACGGGATTGAGAATGCAAGCTTCCTCGCCGCGTATGCGGATGCGCTACAAGCCGCGTATGACAGATCTTCGGTTGATGCTACAGAGAAATTGGACGAAGAGTGTTGCAAGTTGTGAAAAGTTAAACAAATTGAATACTTGCTGACGGTGTCATGGGTAGGAGGGGCAGCAGAGGAACCAACGATTGAGACAGTCACCATTCAAGGCAAGGGCTTGGGTGTGTAAACAACTTTAATAAAAAGCTCCACGGACATGATCAGGAAACTTGCTTGACGGAGCGGCGCGGTTGCTGTGGTGGCGGCCTGCCCAATGATCGGTGTGGAGACTGAGCTGAAGTCCAGGCCCGGACCTGCCTCAGACGGGCGATGGAATCGCGCCAGGGGGCTTGTGGGTGGATCCAGACACCCACCCGGCGGATGAATCGCCGGGTGGCTCTCTGGAGCGCGGTATGGATGAAGTTTCCGGCGGCGCGGAGGATGCCGGTCGCGGCGCAAGCCCGTGCCGCTGCTTTGGAGCGACCCTGTTGTTTTTTCCGCTCCAGTTCGGTGCGCAGGCCTTCGCTGTGGCTGAGGTATGGTTGAATTTGAAATTCATCGCGGCGAAAGGCGGAGACCGGGCCACCAGGGAGATCTGGCCCCTCTCAGCTCGTGTTTCGAAAGAAATTCAAGCGCAGATTGACAGGATTGAGGCAGATAATGACGAAAAGAATCGGATCTCGAGATGTTGGCAGGCCAAAATGACAGCGGATTGAGCAACCTTCCACTTCATCTGCGTCCATCTTGTTCATCTGTGGTTGGCTTTCTCCCCAGCGTAGGAACCCTGGAACTACCGGCGCCCACTTCCCGCAAGTCAGTCACCGTGCTTTTCCACCCATTCCGCAAGTTCCGGGTGCTCGCACATTCGCCAAACCTGACATGGCCGCCGATACCCGGCCATTTCACGCTATGATTCGTCCGCTATTGCTCCGTCAAAAAATCGGGTTTTGTTCTGTCGCCCACGGCCTGCAAAAAAGGAGTTTGCTTTTCACTTGCTTCGGCTATCGTCCCTTGCTCCCGGGTGCGCCGGCGGAGGTGGTCTTGGCCCTCTCCGACCGCCATCGCCCGGGCCTTTTTTCGATCCCATGTCCGACTCACCGAATTCCAATCCACCGCCCAATCATTCGAACCGGCCGACCGGCGATGCCAATGGCTTCAACTGGCGCCTGCTCGTCCTGCTGGGCGTGGCTTCAGTCATCCTCGGGCTCGCGTTTTTCGGGCCTTCGATGAATAAGACATCGGAATCGCTCACTTATGCCCAATTCCGCCAGGCATGGGATCAGGGCCGGATCGTCACCGATGATCCCAAACGTCCCCTCAAAGTGGTTACCAGCGACACCGCTTACGATGCCGTCATCGTCGGGTGGAAAAACCCGGAACTCGTGGCACCCAAGGATCCCGGGATCAAACGGAGCAATTTCCAAGTGCTTGTCGATCTCGACGTCCAGGGCGGGGAAATCCGCGACCTGCTGGGCGACGACATTCGGATGCAGCAAAACACCTCAAGCACTGAAAGCCCGGTCGATGGCGATTTGGAAACCCTGTCGCTGCCGGAATTCCGCAAGGCTAACGCCCTCGGCCAGATTAAGGCGGCCGATGCCGCCAATCCACTCCGGATTCTAACCACTCCTGGATCCCGCAGCGCGGTCATCGTGGGCACCCGTGAAGTCGTCACCAACCTCGTCGAGCCGAAGGATGCGGCCGGTAATCCCATCGATGCCACTCCCTTCCGCGTCGAGGTTTCCACGGTGATCCAGGGCGAGGAACTCCGCGAGCTCGTCAAAGGCAAGGCCGTTTACGAACGCACCACGGACTATCTCAAGAACGCGCTCTTCACTTTCCTGCCTTTCCTCCTGATCATCGGCATTCTGTTTTTCCTGTTCCGCCAGCAAATGAAATCCGCCGGCCGCGGCGCGATGTCCTTCGGCAAGAGCAAGGCCCGCCTGCTCACGATGGACCGCAACAAGGTGACCTTCAAGGACGTCGCCGGCATCCAGGAAGCCAAGGAGGAACTCTTTGAAATCGTCGATTTCCTCCGCGATCCGCGCAAGTTCCAGAAGCTCGGCGGCTCGATCCCGAAAGGCGTGCTCATGGTCGGATCCCCCGGCACCGGCAAAACTTTGCTGGCCCGCGCCATCGCCGGTGAGGCGGACGTTCCGTTCTTCTCGATCTCTGGGTCCGACTTCGTCGAAATGTTCGTCGGCGTCGGCGCGTCGCGCGTCCGTGACATGTTCGAGCAAGGCAAGAAACACGCTCCCTGCCTGATCTTCATCGATGAGATCGACGCCGTCGGCCGCCACCGCGGCCACGGCATGGGCGGCGGTCACGACGAACGCGAGCAAACACTCAATCAGTTGTTAGTCGAAATGGACGGCTTCGACACCCAGGAGGGCGTCATCATCATCGCCGCCACCAACCGCCCGGACGTGCTGGACCCCGCGCTGCTCCGCCCGGGTCGTTTCGACCGCCAGGTCACCATCAACCTGCCCGACGTCAATGGCCGCGAGGAAATCCTCCGCGTCCACGTCAAGAAGATCAAACTCGCGGCCAACGTCGATCTCTCGAAAATCGCCAAGGGCACTCCCGGGTTCTCCGGCGCGGAACTCGCCAATCTCGTCAACGAATCCGCCCTGCTCGCCGCACGCCGCGGCCTCAGCGCGGTGACGCTCGATGAAATGGAGGAAGCGCGCGACAAGGTCCGCTGGGGCCGCGAACGCCGCAGTCTTGCGATGTCCGACAAGGAGAAGATCGGCACCGCCTGGCACGAGGCCGGCCACGCCTACCTCAACATGGTGCTGCCGGACACCAACCCGCTGCACAAGGTCACCATCATCCCGCGCGGACCCTACCTCGGCGCGACGATGTATCTGCCGGAAGGAGATAAGTATTCCACCCAGAAAAAGGAGGCGCTCGCCAATCTCATCGTCACCATGGGTGGCCGCATCGCCGAGTCCTTCCACAGCGACGACGTTTCCAATGGAGCTTCCGGCGATATCCGCCAGGCTACCTCGCTCGCCCGCCACATGGTCTGCGAATGGGGAATGTCCGAGCGCCTCGGCATGGTCGAATACGGCGAGGGCGACTCACCGGTTTTCCTGGCCCGGGACATGACCAAATCCCGCAACTATTCCGAGGAGACCGCCCGCGTCATCGATGCCGAAATCAAGCGCTTTATCGATGATGCCTACGCCATCGCCGAGCGCATCCTCAACGAGGGTCGCGACAAGGTGGAACTCATCGCCAAGGCGCTGCTCGAATTCGAAACCCTCGATGCCAATCACCTGCGGGACATCATCGAGTTCGGCGAAATGAAGGATCCGCCATCGGCTCCCAAACCACCGCCGGTTCCGGAGGAATTCAAGAAGAAGCCGGTCTCCAAGAACTCCGAGGAAGACCAACCCGATGACGATGGCCCGATCCCCGGTGCCGTTGGTGCCGCCGCCTGATTGCTGCGGTGCGGCCTCGATCTCGTGGTCGCTTGGAGCGTCGAATCTCCGTTTGTGAAGCCGATTCTTTTTTTTCTTTTCGGTTGCGAAGAAACGTCTCCGGGATACTCTAATTACGACTGCTGTGTGCGACACTTTTTGGTAGCTGGCCCGAACCGATATGATTGAACCGGGGTCATCTTCCGGAGTTCCATGTCACGCCCTTCACGGGAAGACAGAAAGGCTTTGGACGACCCCACCTATTGAGTTTACGGAACGTGGCTCACAGCGCCAATGACGGCACAGCGGTCTTTTTTTGCCCTCGACTCCGGAACCCGCTTTCCGATCACCGTACACTACCGGTGGAAGTGACGCGATGGCGGCGCGGTTCACTCTCCTTTTGACAGCCGGGCCCACGTGGCTAAGTTGCGCGCCGTTCCAACCAAGCAATCACTCATGAGCGAAACGACCGCAGAAAAACACGTCTTCCAGGCCGAGATCCAGCAACTGCTCGATCTGGTGGTCCACTCCCTCTACACCGACAAGGAGATCTTCCTGCGCGAACTGATTTCCAACGCCTCCGATGCGATGGAAAAACTCCGCCACGTGGAGGCCACCGAAAAAAACATCCACCAGCCGACCCTGCCGCTTGAAATCCACATCACCACCGATGAGGAAGCAAAAACCCTGACCATCGCCGACCACGGCATTGGCATGTCTCACGACGAACTCGTGAAAAACCTCGGCACCATCGCCCACTCCGGCACCAAGGCCTTTCTCAAGACCGTCAAGGAAGGCGGCGCGGTGCCCGGCAGCATGATCGGCCAGTTCGGTGTCGGCTTCTATTCCGCCTTCATGGTGGCGGACAAGGTGAGCGTCTATTCCCGCTCGTGGCACGCCGATTCCCCGGAGTTGTTGTGGATCAGCGATGGCAGGAGCGGCTACGAAATCGCGGAAACCAGCGGCCTTGACCGCGGTTCGAAACTGGTGCTCCACCTCAAGGAGGATGCCGCCGAATACGCCACCGAATCCCGCGTCAGGCACCTCATCGAGACCTATAGCAACTTCGTCGGCTTCCCGATCCTGCTCAATGGCAAGCGCATCAACGAGGTCGAGGCGCTGTGGTTGAAGAACAAATCCGAGATCAGCGACGAGCAATACAAGGCCTTCTATCAGTTCGCCTGCAAGGCGTGGGACGAACCCGCCTATCGCCTGCACTTCAGCGCCGACGCGCCCATCGCCATCAACTCGCTGGTCTTCGCCCCCTCCGAAAACCCTGAGCGCATGGGTTTCGCCAAGGCCGAGCCCGCGGTGGCGCTTTACAGCCGCAAGGTGCTCATCGATCCCTCGCCCAAGGACCTGCTGCCGGAGTGGATGCGCTTCATGAGGGGCGTGGTGGACAGCGCCGACATCCCGCTCAATATCTCCCGCGAGACAATGCAGGACAGCGCGCTCATCCGCAAGCTGGGTAGCGTGATCAGCAAGCGCGTGATCCGCATGTTTGAAAAGGAGGCCGAGGCCGATCCCGAGAAATACCGCGGATTCTATCGGAAATTCGACCGCTATTTCAAGGAGGGCGTCGCCATCGATCATGCCAACCGCGAGGCGCTCGCGAAACTGCTGCGCTTCGAATCCTCCCTCACCGAGTCGGGCGCCGTCTGCGGCCTCACCGACTATGTCTCGCGCATGAAGGACGGCCAGGAAACCATCTATTATCTGGTGGGTGCCGGACGCGAGCAGATCGAAAGCAGCCCCTACCTTGAAGCCTTCAAGGCCCGCGGTTTGGAAGTCATCTATTTCACCGATGCGGTGGACGAATACGTGGTCGAGGCACTCGGCGCTTTTGATGGCAAAAAACTCGTTTCCATCCGCCACGGCGGCGTCGAGCTGGAGGATCACGCGGCGGAAGGCGAATCCCTGACGCCCGAACAAACCACCGGGCTTTGCGAGTTCCTCAAGGCGGAACTCGGCGACCGCGTCACCTCAGTTTCCAGCGGCAAGCGTCTCGTCGATCATCCGGTGATCGCCCTGGTTCCCGCCGATGGCATGAGCCCGCAGATGCGGCAGATGATGAAGGCCGTGGATGAGAACTTCAAGGACGAGGTGAAGGTCGAGCTGGAAATCAATCCGCGCCACCCGCTTGTTAGAAAGCTGGCCGAAGCGAAGGATGCCAACCCCGAACTCGCCAGGCTCGTTTCCCGCCAGTTGCTCGACAACGCCCTGATCTCCGCCGGCCTGCTGGAAGACGCACGCGACACCATCAGCCGCATGAACACCCTCATGGAAAAGGCGATGGGGCAGTGAACATGACGGCTCATGGGCCGCCTGTAACAGGTGCGGGACCGAACGATACGCCGGAGGTTCCACTGCACCCTGCGATGTGCATCGATCCCGAGGTGAACGAATTTCGTCTTTCCACTGCAAAAGATCCTCCCGACCTCTACCGCACCGGGTAAAGCACTGCATGCTGGCGGCCTGAATCCGTTTCACCCGTCAGTTCGCGTTTAGCCTGCTCATAATCGCTCTGTTTGATTTCGATGGCAGTCCGGCCCGCGCTGATCGCCAGTTCAACCGTCCTGGACTGGACCATATGAGGCGTCACCAAAGGGATCATCCTCGGATACTCGTCGGAATCGTCATGGCCTGAAAACTCATTTTTCATCACTGCAGGTTCTTCTATCTGGAAATATTCATACGAAACCAATCCCATCCTGGCCCTTCGCGGTTTGGATCAAGGTCGGGGCTCTGGGTGGAAAGGTGTTGTCGCGTTCGATTGAACTTGGTTTTACACCAAAGATTGGTGGATTTCCATGGGGTGAATCCCCGCTTTTTCCTCAGTCCGCCAATTTCGGATACCATGTGGGATTACAGCCAGTTGGAAGTCAGGCTCCCGCCATCGGCACCCGCTGACGTCCGCGTATTCCTCTGAGGAGGACACATGCTTCCTCCCAACAAACCGGCCGTTTCCGCTGTATGGACGGGTTGTGCGCTTTCAGCGGCATCAATGAGTGAAGACCAGTGGTTTTACTTCAGCGTATCGACATACCTGCATGGCAGAATCACCCGGAATGTGGAGCCTTTTCCAGTGCTGGTTTCCAATTCGAGGCTCGCGTTCAGCAGTTCGCACAAGCGCTTGCTTCCTGATCTTCCCCACAGTGGGGTTTCACCCCATGGCGGATTGGTGCTGCGGCGCATAGGGTGACTTGGAAGGAAAAACACGCACGCCAACCAGCAATTCAACCAATCAGAAACCGTGAGCACCAATATTCATCCGAATCCAACGATAGATCAACTGCCAGCGGCCACCAGGGATCTCGTCCGTCAGGCCGCTGACGTGGCAGGACAAACGGCCCATCGAGCCACCGCCGCTGCAAAGAACTTCACCGGTTTCGTCGAAGACCTGTCGAAAGAGGTTGCCGACGCCACCAAGGATACCTACCAGACTCTTTCGTCGGAAGTCGAGGAAGGAGCCGGGCGCACGGCGGGCTATGCGCAGCACGCCTTCGATGCCACCAAGGACGCGGCAAGGGACATCTATCAGTCGGCGGCGCTGAAAGCCGAGGACACGCTGAAGCTCTCCACGGCCTATATGCGGCGTAATCCAGTGCCCGTGCTCCTTGGAGCCATCGCCCTCGGTGCCTCCGTCGGCTACCTGCTCATGGCGGCCCGGCGAAGGCCATCTTTCGGGGAACGGTATCTGGATGAGCCTTTGGTCTCCGTGCGCGAGGCGATTCTTTCAGCGCTTGCGCCCGTCGCGCAGCGTGTCCACGAGGGCTATGATTCGGCGCGGGACGGTGCGGAAAATGCGATCAATCGAGTGCATCGCTTGAAACCAAGACCCGCCGTTGGTTTGTTGTCCGATCAAATCGGACGCTTCAGCCGCCACCTCAAATTCTGGTAAGCCATGGATGAAACCTCCAACCCTGCAGTCGCACCGATTTCCCCGGCGGAATTATTGAGTAGTTCGTTGCGCGATGTGCGGCAACGCACCCGTCGCCGTTATCAGGAATTCGAGAATCAGATTCGGAAGTCCCCGACGACATCGCTTCTGGGAGCTGTCGCCGTCGGTTATCTTTTGCAGCGGATGCCTGTGCGTGCAATCCTCGTCACCCAGGTCCGCGTGCTGGCTGCGCTGACCCCACCTGCGTTGTTTCTGTTCGGGGCGGCAAAGCTTTACGAGTTCCTGCTCAGGCAGGATTTGGCCGGGCGGAAATGAGTCAAGCGGGCAACTGGGCCGTGTCTCCCGAATTCAAGTGACCCGGCCCGGCAGTGCTCCTGAGAATGGTTGCAATCGCCCGGCGAAAGCGAGAGCCTGCCGCCATGCAGGTTCAAAAAGTGAAGTATGTGCTGTGGGCGGCGGATTGGCAGCGCTGCCTCGGCTTCTATCGCGAGCTGTTCGGAGGAGTCGTGAGTTTCGAATCCGAAGTCTTGAGCGAAATCGTCATCGCCGGGTCCACCATCGGCATTCACGGCGGAGGCGAAGGCAAACGCACCTGGACGGGGCTTTCCTTCCAACTCGACGATCTGCGTGAGGGCATCGCCCGGCTCATCGCATGCGGCGGCAGTCTGGCTTCCGAGCCGAACGACACGCCGGAGGACCCATTGCACCTCGCGATGTGCATCGATCCCGAAGGAAATGAATTCATGATGACCCAGCGCCGGGCTTGACTGCCGGAGCTTCAAACTCACATGACACCCCAGCACTACCCCATCGAACCAGGCACTCTCTTCGGCGGCGAATACCCCGGCGATCGGAAACCTGAAATCGCCCGGGTCAGGATTACCCGCCTGGTGGAAATCGGCGTCCGCAGCTTCATCGACCTGACCACTGGCGAGGATCCACTGGAATCCTACGGGCAACTGCTGGTGGAACTTGAGCGTGAAACCGGCACGCCACTGCGCCGGATTTCCATCCCGGTGCAAGACATGGGCGTGCCGGATTCCGCGAAAACCATGCTCTCCATCATCACTGCGGTGCGTGGTGCCATCCAGACCTCGCCGGCGGCTTACATTCATTGCCGGGGTGGCATCGGCCGCACCGGCACCGTCGTCGGCTGCTGGCTGCGCGAGTGCGGTCTTGGCCCGGATGATGCCCTGGCGCGCGTCCAGCAGCTCTACGCCAGCCGGATGCCGAAAGTCTGCTTTCATCCGGAATCCCCGCAGACGCCAGTGCGGAAAAACTACATCCGACTCTGGCAATCCAGCGGTGACTGTTCGCAATCACCAACCTGAGCACTCGCATGTTAATGCTTCCTGCATGGACATCTGCCCCAGGTAAGACGGGCCTACTTGGATTGCACAGCAACCGTGCGGCGGGAGCGTGTGTGGCTCCTCCTTGAATCCTTCAATGTGCCGCACCCTGATGTTCCTGGATGTATTCCTGTTTGAGTCCCAGTGCTTCGGGTGCGTGCAGAACGAGCATTTTCATGCGCACGTCCGCCGGGATGGTTTTGCGCGTCGCCTTGGAAACCGCCACCATCAGGCCGATGGCCAACGGCACGGACCAGATGGCTGGTTGCTCGGCAAGGATGCGCAGCAACGGGTGGGCCACCCAGAACTCGTTGATCCCCTTGAAGCCCGCAAAGAGTTTGCCCATCGGGCCCTTGTCCAGCGCGAGCGTGCTGGCATTGACGATGGTTGCGGAGGCGAGCGCGCAAAGGCCGCCGGTGAGCATGCCGGTGGCGGCGCCGGCCATGGTCATGCCGCGCCACCAGACACTCATGAAGAGCAACGGGAAATAACTGGCGGCCGCAATCGCAAACGCCTGGCCGACCATGAAGTTAATTTCCAGAGGCTCGACCAGTGCGCCCAAGAGCACCGAAATCCCGCCCACGCCCACGGCGGCGAACTTGAACATCCGCATGCGGTCGCGCGGCGAAGCGCCGGGACGGAGCATCCGGCCATAGACGTCGTGCGCCAGCGCGCTCGTCATCGAGACTAACAACCCGGAGAAAGTGCTCATGAAGGCGGCGAAGGCACCCGCACAGGTGATGCCGCTGAGAATGGAGCCGAGCACGCCGTATTTTTCACGGATCAAGATCGGCAGCTCGAGCACGATCTTGTCCGGCCCTTTCGAGCCCGTCGCCTCGTAAAGTTCCGGCAGGAAATTGCGCCCCAGCACCCCGAAGATCGGCGGGAACACATAAAACACGCCGATCAGGATCATCACCCACATGGTTGTCTTCTTGGCGGCAACGCCGTCCGGATTGGTGTAGAAGCGCACGAGGATGTGCGGCAGCCCGGCCGTTCCACAAACGAGGGCGACGATCAGCGAGAAGGTGTATAAAAGCGAAAGCGGGCGCGCTTCCTCGGCGGTTAAACCGGCGGCTTTGGCGGCCTTCGTTGTCAGTGGGCCAAAGGGCGAGATCCACGCTTCGTCCTTCGGTGCCTTTTCCGGCAGGGGGAGTCGTTCGATTTTCTGCGGTTCCACCGTTTGCGTCATCGCGGGCGGCGGTGGAACATCGAATTGCGATTGGTTTTTAGAGAGGTTTTTCCCATACCCGCCAAAGACTGAGAGCAGCACGAAGATCGGCACGGAGATGGCGAACATCTTGATCCAATACTGGACCGCCTGCACCAGCGTAATGCCCTTCATCCCGCCCATCGCGACGTTGAGCGTAATGACCGCACCCACCACGGCGACTCCGACCCAATACGGCAGGCCGGGGAAAATATAAGCGAGCGTGGTGCCCGCGCCCTTCATTTGAGGCATGGTGTAGAAGAAGCCGATGAAGAGCACGAAGCAGACCGCGATCTTGCGGAAGACCGGCGAATCGTAGCGCCCCTCCGCGAAGTCCGGAATCGTGTAGGCCCCGAATCGCCGCAGCGGACCCGCGATGAACAGTAGCAGGAACAGATAGCCGCAGGCATAACAGACCGGATACCACAGCGCGTCATAACCCGACAGCATCACCATCCCGGCGATGCCCATGAAACTGGCGGCGCTGAGATACTCGCCGGAAATGGCCGAGGCGTTCCATCCCACCGAGACCGAGCGGCCGGCGACGAAGAAGTCGGACGCGGACTTGGAGGTCTTCGCCGAGCGAAAGCCCATCCAGATGGTCACCACCACGGTGACGGTGGAGAAGGCGAGGATCCAGAGATCGATTTTGGAGAAATCCATGGCAGCGGGAAATGGTCAGGACTGGCGCTTGTTGCCTTCAGCTGCGGTATTGACCTCCGCATTCTCCAGGGCGATCGAACGCACGATGAACCACTTGGCGATGATCCATACGTAAGGAAAAAACAGCACGCCGAGCAGCAGCCAGCTCAGGGTGAACCCACCCACACGCTGCGCCATGAAGGCCGGCGCGAGGAAATTCATCAGCGGCAGGCCGAAGAGCAGCAGCAGGAAGGCGGTCGCACAGGTGACGGAGAGCTTGAGTTGGCGTTTCATCAGACCGCGGAGAAATTCCTCGCTGTGGATGAAATCAGTGTCTTCGGGTGGTGTCTTGGACATCGGTGCGTTTTTGGGTTTCAAGCCGGTGGCATGGCCAGCAGTGGAGGATGAAAACAGGATCCCGGGCGCTCGCCGTCAAGAACCTTTTGGCAGAACCTTCTGGCAGAACCTTCTGGCAATTGGGGAATTCCAGACGGGCGATGGTGGCCACCAAGTTCGGGATTCCATCCACCGGGATTTCCCTTAGGTTTCCGCCATGCCCTTGCTCGAACGCTTCCTGCACCCCGCCGCGGTGTCGTTGAAAATCTGCGGTGTCACCACGTGCCGGGATGCGGAGCGGCTTGTCGCGCTCGGGGTCGATGCGCTCGGCGTGAATTTCTGGCCCCCCTCGAAACGCCACCTTGCGCCGGAAAACGCCGTCTGGCTGCGTGACCTCGCGGGCGGCATCCTGCGCGTCGGTGTCTTTGTGAACCAGGCACCGGACCTTCCGCTCCGCCTCATCCGTGAGGGCCTGCTTGATGTGGTCCAACTCCACGGCGACGAGACAACGGAGGATGCCGCGATCTATCAGGAGAGCGGGATTCCGTTTTTCAAAGCCATCGGCGTGAGGACGCGCGCCGATCTCCAGCGCGCGGCCGGCTTTGGAGCCTCTGCCGTGCTGCTCGATGCCCACGCGCCCGGAGTTTATGGTGGCACCGGCGCGACCTTCGATTGGAACAGTGCGGTTGATTTCAAATCGCGGCACCCGGCAATTCCCGTCATCCTTGCCGGTGGCATCACTCCGGAAAACGCCGTGCTCGCGGCGGCCACCGTGCGTCCCGCCGCGCTTGATGTCGCGTCCGGCGCGGAGATTTCGCCCGGCATCAAGGACTTCGCAAAAGTCACCGCCCTGCTCGCCGCGCTGAACCGCTGATTGTCATGCTCACCGATTCCCACTGCCATCTCGCATCGCACCGGTTCCCGGCAGGCGAGCTGCCCGCACTCATCGAGCGCGCCCGTGCCGCGGGGATTGATCGCATGGTCACGCTCGCCACCAGCCTCGGCGACCTGCATGCCAATCTGCGCATCGCGGAAAACCCGCTGGTCCACACCTGCATCGGCATCCACCCGTGTGACGTGCATCACGCGCCGGACGACGCCATCGAACAACTCGCCGCATTCACTGCGGATCCGCGGGTGTGCGCCATCGGAGAAACGGGACTCGATTACTATCATCCCCCGCCGGATGGCTGGGAGGACGAGTCCTTCCGCGATCGCCAGATCGAGTTTCTCCGCCGCCATTTCCAACTCGCCGCCGCCGCCGGGCTCAACATCGTCATCCACACCCGCGATCAAGCGGGACACGCATCGTTCGAAGACGCCCTCGGAATCTATAAGGAATTCCACCGCGCCACGCGCGCCGTGTTTCACTGCTTCATCGGCACGTGGGAAAACGCCAGACGCGTGCTCGACCTCGGCGGCCTCGTTTCATTCGGCGGAGTCGCCACTTTCAGGAACGCCGGCGAGGTCCGCGACACCGCAAGGAAGTGCCCGCCCGGATCCTTCATGGTGGAAACCGACGCGCCTTACCTCGCGCCACAGACGCAGCGCGGAAAACGCAATGAACCCGCATTCGTCCGCGACACCGCCGACTTCCTTGCGGCGCTCCGCAGTGAGACGCCCGGAGAACTCGCCCGCCACACCAGCGGCACCGCCAGCGCTTTTTTCCGCTTTCGTTCCGGCGGAAATTGAATAAACCGGGCTTGCCGCCACGTTTCATCAGACATGTGGGCCCGCGCACCGGGTTCCATGCAAAGCAACACCTCGCAACCCAACCACCGCCATGCATCCCAGCCGCATCCTCATCCCGTCACTGATCGCACTCGCGCTCGCCTCATGTGCCTCACAGAAGGCCGACACCTACGACACCTCCAATCCTTATGGCACGCCCGATGCCGGCATGGCGGGCACCACGCCGCCACCCGCTGCTGGAAACCCGGTCTATGACACACCGGCTGCGTATGAAGAGGCCGCAGCCGCACCGTCCACCGCTGCATATCCTGAGACTCCCGTGGCTCCCGCCGCGCCTCCGGCCAACGGTTCCGCGATGATCCACACGGTGGTCAAAGGCGATACCCTCTCGGGCCTCAGTTCGAAATACAAGGTGCCGGTCGCATCGATCAAACAGGCCAACCGCATGACCAACGACACCGTGGTGCTTGGCCGAAAGATGGTGATTCCTCCGCAATAATCCGTTTCCGTTCGCCGCCGGGAGCGTCACGCTCCCGGCGGTTTTCTTTTCCGCCATGTCCCATCGCGCTGTCATCCTCTCAATGATTGTCACTCTCGCCGCCGCAGCGCAGGCACCCGCTCCCGATGCAGGCACCGGCCGTGCGGCGGCAATTGAAAAGATTCTCTCCGAGCGTGAATCCATCGAGGCGCTTGAAGCGGCCATCACAAGCGCCCGCAGTGCCGGCGTCAGCGCACAGGCGATTCTCGAGGCGCGCTTTCTCTATCATGTGGACCGCCGCGATGACGCGGCGATCGCCGCGATGCTGCCGGAGATTCTCAAACAGCGCGCCGCATTCCGGATCGGGGATTCCGCAATCTTCAGTGTGGAGGAGGACTGGCTTGCCGTGGTTGAATACGTGCAGGCCATCGCCGCGCTCGGCAACGGCGACATGGCCGCTTTCAAGAATCACATCACCGAGGCGTTCTGGCTCAGCCCCGGACAGGCGGCCGCCTACGCCAGCCACATCGAGCGCGCGCGGCTGGAAGGTGCGATGCGTTCTGTTAGAGTTGATTTCTCGGTCAAACCCGCCCCGCTCGCGGCCGGTGATCCAATGACGCTCGGTGTGCTCATCGAGGGGAAAAGCGCGCTGCTGCTGCACTTCTGTTCGCCTTGGAGCCGTGAGTGCGTGGCAGCCCTGCCGGACTTCATCACCACCGCCGGAAGCCTTTCCGCCAGCGGAATCGCAGTGGTTTCGCTGCTTCCCGCTGGCGAGCCGGAACTCGTCGCCGATGCGCGGGCCATGATTCACCCATATGCCGCCAGGCCTTCCGGTGCGTGGTTGATCGATCCCCCGAATGACCCGCTCGCACGCCTGCTGCGCATCAGGAATCTCCCGACGATGGTCATCGTATCCCGGGAGGGAAAGGTTCTCTTCAACGGAGACCCGTCAGACACAAGGTTCTGGGAGACCTTGAAAAAAATCGATGCCCGTATCGTTCGTCCGGGCAGTGATGATGGCGGTAGTCCGTGAACGCGTGCGGACCGCTTACGGCGTCCATCGTAGTTTGAAAATCCACCTCAACGATGTCCTAAAGATTTCTTAAAAATCGTTGGATTTTAACTTGACGGATTTCCAAACTACTAGTTTCATCGTGCCAAGCAACGAGCTTGCAACGCATGGCGAAGCGGTCACATCCATCCAATCTCGAACTTCAAGCCCTTTCGGTTTTGTGGCATGAGGGACCATCGACGGTGGCGGCGATTCAGGAGGTGCTGCCTGATGGCAAGGACCGGGCCTACACCACGGTGCTGACGGTGATGCAGAACCTCGAGCGCAAGAATCTGGTGAAGCGCGCGCTGGTCGGCAGGGCGCATGTGTATGAGGCCGCCTATTCCCAGGAAGTCATCGTGGAGCGTGCGGCCCACGATTTTCTAACCAACGCTTTCGGGGGACGTCTCGGTGAGGCGCTCCTCGCAATCCTCTCCGCTGGCACATTAACGCCGGAAGAGAAAACAAACATAGAACGCGAACTCCAACGACACAAAGCAATGGCTGCAAAAAAAACAACGAAGAAGGTTGCCAAGAAGGCACCAGCGAAAAAAGCCGCGAAGAAAGCACCTGCCAAGAAAGCTCCGGCTAAAAAGGCAGTGAAGAAAGCGGCCAAGAAGGCCCCCGCCAAGAAGGTGGCCAAGAAGGCGGTGAAGAAGGTTGCCAAGAGCGCCAAGAAGGCCGCCAAGAAAGCGGTGAAGAAGACGGTTGCCAAGAAGGCTCCTGCCAAAAAGGCAGCCGCCAAGAAAGCGCCCGCCAAAAAGGTAGCGAAAAAGGCAGCGAAGAAGGTGGCCAAGAAGGCCGCCAAGAAGTAAACCGAACACCCACTCGGACTGCGGAGTCCGGCTGTGCCTTCATGGCGACGGCTCCGCAGTTCCGGAGAGGGTATTGTCAACGGCGGGGGATCTTCGGGTCCCCCGCCTCTCTTTTCGGCAAAAATAGGGGTTGCATCCGCCGCGCGCGCCGCCCTAATTTCCCGCGCCTCGAATGAGACGGCATCGCGCGGTTAGCTCAGTGGTAGAGCACCTCCCTGACACGGAGGGGGTCACTGGTTCGAACCCAGTATCGCGCACCATCTCTTACTTACCCTGCGTTCAGTTTTGAGTTTACCGATCCACGAGGACCCACCCGCAGCGCAGGAGCTTGCTGCTCTCCTGAGGCTCCTCGATGATGAGACTCCCGAGGTGCGCGCACGCGTTGCCGCGCGGCTGGCGCTTTCCGGCGGCGATCTCAGCGAGTTTCTCGCCACCCATCCGCGGCGGCTGAGTCCGAGCGAGCGCGAGGTGCTCAGCGAGCTGCTA
>JBGSUP010000394.1:0-5323 GCA_041753485.1 Akkermansiaceae bacterium | reverse complement strand
GACGCCGCAGCCCTTGAAGATCGAGACCGCGCCGAGCCACCAGACGCGCGGGCCGAAGAGTTCGAGGAAACCGCCGCGTCCCAGGCCGAAGGCGCGGTAGAGTTCGCAGCGCGGGTCGGCGATGCGGGTGACATCGCCGTGGCTGCCGAGGTAACGGATTTCGCCGCCGTTTTTGAGCATGTGGACAAGCACCAGTTCCGCGCCGTGGGTGTTCGCCGATTGTTGGAATTCCTCCAGCCGCCGCAGGATCTGGCGGGTGAAGGTGCAGCCGAAATGGCGGAGGAAAACCAGCGTCAGCAGGCGCGATTCGGACGCCTCCAGCAGCGATTCACCGGTTGAGAGTTGGAATCCCGCAGCCGTGTCCCGCAGCCCGGGCTGCGGCGCGGGAGGATTTCCCGCCGCAGAGAAGATGCCGCTCATCCTGCGCTGGATCCCGCAATTTTCCTTTTTGCAACCGAACATCGGCGCGACAGTAGGCGGCTTTTGGCAGCAATCAAGCGATGGAATCGGCGTGATTGATCACAGGATTGGAAAAACCGGTGGATTTTCCGATTGGAAAACTTCCGGTCATCTCTCAATGCTGCGCCCTCTGCGGGAAAAGCACCCGGCCACCTTCCATGACTGTCAGCACCATCGTTTTTCTCATTCTCGGATTGATCCTGCTCGTTGGCGGGGCGGAATATTTGGTGCGGGGTGCATCGCGACTCGCCAGCGCCGCCGGTGTCTCCTCGCTGGTGGTGGGCCTTACGGTGGTAGCCTTCGGCACCAGTTCGCCGGAACTCGCAGTGAGCGTGGCATCTGCCTTCAAAGGGCAGGCGGACCTGGCAATGGGCAATGTGGTGGGCAGCAATATCTTCAACGTCCTGTTCATCCTCGGATTGTCCGCCGTCATCATCCCATTGGTGGTCGCCCAGCAACTGGTGCGTTTCGACGTGCCGGTGATGGTTGGTGTCTCGGTTCTGATGTTTCTTTTGGGATTGGACGGAAACATCAGCCGTTGGGACGGGCTCTTGTTGTTCGGCGGCGTGCTGGCTTACACCGTGTTCTTGATCCGGCAGAGCCGCAGGGAAAGCAGCGCCGAAGTGAAGGCCGAGTATGAGGATGAATTCGGCAATGGCAAACAACCCGTGGCATGGCTGAAGAACATCGGACTGGTGCTCGTCGGGCTGGCTGGCCTGGTGCTCGGTTCCAAATGGCTGGTGGACAGCGCGGTCACCATCGCGCGGGCCTTCCAGGTCTCGGAACTCATCATCGGCCTGACGATCGTGGCTGCGGGCACCTCGATGCCGGAAGTGGCAACCTCCGTCGTGGCCGCCTTGCGCGGTGAGCGCGACATCGCGGTGGGCAATGTGGTGGGCAGCAATATTTTCAACATCCTGTGTGTGATCGGGCTGAGCTCCATCGTCGCGCCCGCGGGCATCGCGGTCTCCCCCGCAGCGCTGCATTTCGACATCCCGGTGATGATCGGCGTGGCGGTGGCCTGCCTGCCGGTGTTCTTCTCGGGTTATCGGATCACCCGGATGAATGGCGCGGTCTTCCTCGGTTTTTACGCCGCGTATCTGATCTATCTGATTTTCACCGCCACGCAGCACGAGGCGCTTGGCACCTATCAGGCGGCGCTTTTGTATTATGTGCTGCCGCTCACCGCCGCCACCCTGTTTTTCATCACCTGGCGGGGCTTCAGTGCCAAACCGGCTCGGAATTGAATCTGGATTTTCCGCTTCCGGAAATCCTCCCTGAAGTCATCCTCCGGCCATGCGCTACGCCGAACGCCTCCAACAACGCATCGAAAAATCCGGCTCCCGCCTGTGTGTCGGGCTTGATCCGCGCCCCGGCGATGGCGGTGCCTCGTTTGCCCGGAATTTCCTCACCCGGGTCATTGAGGAAACCGCGATCTGGGCTGCCGCCTTCAAGCCGAACATGGCTTATTTCGAAGCCATGGGCATCGAGGGCATCCGGCTGCTGGAGGATCTGCTCGCCGCCATGCCCGAAGAGGTGCCGGTGATCCTCGACGCGAAGCGCAGCGACATCGGCGAGACCCAGAAATACTATGCGCAAGGATACTTCGGCGGCTGGAATGTCGATGCCGTGACGCTCAACCCCTTTCTCGGCTATGATTCGATCGAACCTTTCCTCGATTGGGAAGGGAAGGGGATCTATCTGTTAGCCATCACTTCCAATGTCGGCTCCGCCGATTTCCAACGTCAGAAACTCGCCGACGGCCGTTCGGTCTTCGAACTCGTCACCGCGCTCGGCGACCGCGCCGCGGCGGAAGGCCGGAAAACCGATGTCGGTTATGTCGTCGGGCTCACCAATGCGGCGGACGTACTGGAGAAGATCCCGGATGCGCCCTTGCTGGTGCCCGGACTCGGTGCCCAGGGCGGAGATCTCGCCTCGCTGGCCGCCGCCGCCCGCAGCGCGCCGGATGTCATCAACGTCTCGCGCGGCATCCTCTACGCCGGCGACGAACGCGGTTTCGGTGCCCGCGCCAAGGGCTGGGCGGAGAAAATCGCTGCGGCTTTTCCCGCCTGATCCGCCGGCAAGCGAACGATGCAGGCCAACCCATCAGAAAAACCATGCCGAAGCGGCTTTCCTACTTCGATTGCAGCCCGAAAAATCCCCACGCCGCGGCGCAACCGCGGCAGCAGTCCAAGCTGGGAACGGTTCCGGTCCCTGCCGCGCGTGTTGCCCCGGATTTACTGCTCGCATTGTTCACTCCAGCATGCAATGAAACCGTAACCCCGAGGGACGGAATGCATTGGTCGCGCTCGCCCGGATCAGTGGGGGCGGCCTATCCCGGAAGCAGCCATTCCCGTCCATCCATCACGCCAAAACACCATGAAAAACGCCTATTCAGTCGATCAGCCTGATTTCGATCTCAGCCCATACACCGGGATGACCCGTAAACATTACATAGATTGCGCGCGGTATGTGCTCGAGCGCGCTTTCACCCGTCACGTGAAATCCTTCGATGATCCAATCGTTTTTCCGGCCATCGAGGGCAGCAAAACCTATCCCCAGCCGAACGATCCCGAATGGCGTCACCGTTCGAACGAGTGGGAGGCTCTGGAACGCACCTTCACGCTGGCCGGGCCGCTGATGCGCATCGATCCGGAAACCACCATCCGCGGGATCAAGCTGCGGGATTACTACAAGCACCACCTCTACAACGCCCTCACGCCCGGCCACGCCAACAGCCTTCCGCTGCCGGAGGATCTGCCGGACGCGACCTATCAGTTCACCTGCGAGTTCGGAGGTCTGACCAAAACGCTGCTGCTGCTGCCCGACGTGTTGTGGCCGCACTTCTCGAAGGACGAGCAGGATGAAATGGCGGTCACGATTTCCAAATGGGCGCACCACCGGACGACCCAGAACAACTGGCGGCTCTTCAACATCTGCGCACTCTCGTTCCTCAAGAAGAACGGCTACGCCATCGACGACGACCTGCTGAAGAGCCACCTGCTGTGGATCGCCTCGTATCATGCGGGCGACGGCTGGTATCTGGAGCAGACCTACAACTACTACACCATTAGTCTTTTCGTGGTTTACGGCACCATCTGGAACCGGGCCTTCGGAGACGAGCACTACCCGGATATCGCGGATGTTCTGGAGAAAAGCTTCCAGGAACTGATGAAGACCTATGTCAACTTCTTCGGCCGCGACGGTTACATCAACATGTGGGCGCGCAGCATCTGCTACCGGCTGTGGATTGCGGGCGGATTCCCGGTTGCGTTCATGCTCAAGGACGGCTCGCCGCTTGATCCGGGGCTGGCCCGCAGGCTTTGCTCGGGGTCCTTGCTCCAGTTCACCGCCCGCCCCGACTTTTTCCACGATGACATACCGAGTCTCGGATTTTACGGACATCGTGAGTTTGCGATCCAGAGCTACAGTTGCCCGGCGAGCCCCTTCATCATGTTCCTGCCGTTTATCGCGCTGGCGCTGCCGGAGGATTCGCCGTTCTGGACCGCCAGGGAAAACGAAGGCTTCTGGGACGATCTCGGCAGGGACTCGAAGCGGACTGTTCTCGCCAAGCCGGGTCTTGTTCTCGTCAACCACGGCAGCACCGGCACCTCGGAAATCATTTCCGGCAAGGTCTATGACGACGATCACAACTACTCGAAGCTCGCCTTCAACACACACTTCCCATGGGAGGATCACAACCCGCAGGGCGGCACTTCCCAGGAATACAGCTTCCGCAGCCTCGACCCGCGCGATTTGTCCGGTGTCGATATCAACTTCTATCTCACCGGCAGGAAGTTGGACAACACCGCCGCGTCCGGCGCCGCTTACACCACTTCACAGAGCATCCTCTTCAACGGTGTCCGCGAGGACGTGCTTTACCGGCAGTTGATCATGCGCAAGCCGCCTCACAACGGCGTCGGATACATCATTGATCTCGCGGAAATCACCGTTCCCGGCGGCGTCATCCGCGTGGACCGCTGCCGCCTCGCCTTCGAACACGAAATGACGCTGGGGCATTTCGGGCTGCCTCACACGGATGGAAGGAAAGCGGTGGTGGAGCGTTTCGAGGAAGGAAACGCCCGTGGACTGATCGCCTCGATTCCGGGCAGGAAAGTCGCACTGATTGCCTGTCACGGCTGGGACAAGCTGGAAACCCTGGTCGAGACCGGACGCAATGCCGAAGCCGACGAAAGCACCGTCCTTTATGCCTATCGAAAGCGCATGGCCAAGAATCCTGCGATGGAACTCATGATCACCGTCATGCTGCACAAAACCGATGACACGCCGTGGACCACTGAGGAGCTCAATCCGGTCAGGCATATCCGAATCATGGATGTCACGCCAAGCAAGTCCGTGCTGGGAGCCGAAATCACGCTTTCTAACGGAAAAACCTGCCTGGTGGATTTCAAGGACGTCGATGGCTACAAATCCTGCTGAATAATGAAACTCGAACACATCGCCTTCAATGTGGCCGACCCTGTCGCCGTCGCGGCGTGGTATGGCGAGCACTGCGGATTGCGCGTCGTCCGCCACCTGCCCAAGCCCGCGCAGACCCATTTCCTGGCGGATTCAGGCTCGACCGTGATCGAAATCTACCACAACCCGCCGGACCAGGTTCCTGATTACCGGTCGATGGATCCCCTGTTGTTTCATCTGGCTCTGGAGAGCGCGGATCCCGCCGCCGACTCCCGGCGATTGATTGCGGCGGGAGCCACCGTCGTGGATGATCTTCAACTTCCCGATGGATCCCGCCTCATCATGATGAGGGACCCTTGGGGGCTTGCGCTGCAACTCTGCAAGCGCGCGACTCCACTGGCCGTTCCCGGCGAGGCGGTTCAATCCGTTTCCCGTCGTGATTTCA
>JBGSUP010000393.1:0-2936 GCA_041753485.1 Akkermansiaceae bacterium | reverse complement strand
GAGGGTTTTTGCGGATCTGGCGTGTCTTGCGGGTTCATGGTCTGGATTGGTTGGGGTGGTGGGACTGGATGGCGCGGGCGATTGGAATGGCGAGCACCAGCACGATCACCGACAGGGCGGGAAGAGCGAAGCCGCCGGTGATGTCGTCAAGCGAGCGCCAGACGGTCTGATAGAAATTGCCGCGCAGCGGATAGGGCCGCAGGAACTGGACTTCCAGCGCCGGCGATCCGAAGAACGGCCGCAGGATCCAGGAAAACTGGGCCCCGAGAAATCCATTGCCACCGAGCCAGGCCAGCAGCGTGGCCGTGGCTGCGGCTGAAGTGGGCGATTTGACGGCCAACAACCGGTGGAGGTGGATGTTGGCGGCGATCCCGGCAAAGCCGATGAGGAAGGTGTGTGCGACGAGGTAGGCGGCATGGGCGCCGCCGGCTTCGGGCGAATCCGGCGGGGGAGCGTTCCATGCCATCAGCAGCGTGACCGGGGCCAGCGATCCGAGAATCAGCCCGGCCAGCGCGAAGGCACTGAGCAGGGCGAACCATGACTGGCGGAAGCCGAGCCCGGTCCCCAGCAACATTCCAAGCAAACCGTTGAGCAAGCCGTTGCACAGCAGCGTGAGCAACACCAGCAGCGGCAGTTTCACCGCCACGTAAACCGCCATCAGCGGGTCCCGCCAGAATCCGACGCTGAATCCATACACTGCGAGCCCGCAGACTGCGGTGAGCGCCACCCGCACGGTCCGCCCGCCGTCACCGGCGTCGAGCCAGTCTGGGTTCGGGTGGATCAGTTCGCGCGGATTCATTGCCCACAATCCTTACGCCGGATCATGAAGTTTTGATGCAGGAACTGTGAACAAATGATGAAATCGGCTCAGCGGACTTCCTCCGCGCTGCCGAGCGCGATGTTGAGTTGCAGCCACAGCGAGTGCTCGTCATCGCTGCTCGCGATCGAATCGTAGTTGTATTGCGCCCGCAGACCGATGCGCCGGCCCTCGTCGAACCACCAGGCAAGCGACGGGGAGACTCGGAAACGCTCGTCCTGGCCGAAATCATCGATGCCTTCCACCCAGCCGAGGCGCAGGCCGCTGTCGAGTCGCGCGCTCCAGGTGTAGATGGCATGCGTGTAAAATCCCCATTCGTTGTAGGTGCCTTGGAAGGTTTCATCGTCCTCCTCATGATAGGTGAAAGCTTCCACTTCGCGCCAGAGAAACTCGGTGCGCCAGCGGAATGCGCGGCCACCCGGCTCCAGGCCGCGCTCGCGCCACAGGTATTCGGCGTCGAGACCGATCACGGCGGTGTCGCGCCCGAAACCATTCGTTCCCCCGGCCGTGGAGACCCCGGCGGTCACCGCGTGGAAATCATCGAAGCGGTAGCGGCCCATCAGCCGCGCCGTCCAGACATCATCGGCGAGCGCCCCTTCCTCGCCCTCATGCGGCGTCTCATCTCCTTCGTGCTCGTGTTCGTCATGCTCGTGACTCCGGGCGTTGCCGAAGCCGAACGAGGCGATGCTCACAAAGGCGGGATCCATGCCGAAGGGCAGCGTCCAACTCAGCTCGCCGCCTTGCAGCAGCAGCCCGTCATCGCCGAGAAAACGACTCAGCACCATTTCCGAATCCACAAAATCCCAGGCATGCAGGTGCTTGTCGTTCAGCGCGCCAAACCGCGAAAGATACTGGCCGCCCTTGAGCTCGAAACCACCCGGGATGTTGACGATTTTTCCAAAGGCTTCCTCCAGCTCGCCATCCCAGTCGCCCTCGCCATCCTGAAACCACAGGTAATTGGCGAAACCCTCGACGTATCGCGTGCGCAGCGAGAGCCCCGGCTCGATTGCTTGCGCGGAAAATGCCTCGCGTTGCGGGTCATGGCCGCCACTCGCGAGGTCTTCGGGCTCTCCCGTGCTGAATCCGCCCACTCCGTGGAGGTGCAGATTCGGGAACAACACGTCGCCGATGCTCCAGTCGTTGAAACGCTCCCAAGCATCGGGTGATGATGCCGGGGGATGCCCGGCGGTGGCGGTCATTGTCAGGGCAAGCAGTGACAGGAGGCTCGGAAATCCCAGGCTCTGCCGGTTCATGCGCGGCATGCGGGAAATCCTCGGGTCTTCAAGCGGGCTGGGGCTTTGTTTCATGGCGTGGGTGGCAAATTGCTCGCCAACAGCCTTAATAAACACACACAGCTTGCAAGAGTAATTTAAATAATTTTACACCTTTCATGCATTTAATGGCCTGAATTGGAGATGAATCCGGGGCCTTGCCATCAAGCACCGCGGACAACGATTTTTTCGGCCTTGAGCCAGCGACGGATCACTGCGGGATTGGCGGTCAAGTTGCCGGTCATCCGCCAGTTCGAGCGTTGCAACACGAGCGCCTCGTCGCGGCCCTCATCCACCACGCACCAGGGCCGCGAACCCGAAGCATGGATGAGGCGGAAGCCACCGTCCGCCCGCGTGATGGCAAAGGCCACATGCGTGTCGAGGCCCACGAGATAGATTCCGGGATCCGCCCGGCTGAGATCCGCCGCGAATGCGTCGTAGGCCCTGCCCACCGTCAGCACGCACGTATCCTTTTCGAGAAACGAACGCAAGATGTTTTCCGATGGTTGTTTGGCGAGTTGATAGCGGTCCACCCGGAAGCCCGCATCCCTGAGCACCGTGGCCACATAATAACCGCAGGCGATCCGTCCACCGCCGGGCGCGGAGGCGGTGCCGTTGAAATCGTATGGGGTGCCCAGCCAGCAACGCATCATTTCCGGTAGCGCCAGCTCGAGGATCACGCGCGCGTCCCGCTCCACGGCGGTGCGTTGCGCGTCGTCGCGCGCCCGCTGATGGCGTGTTGCAAGCTCCTTGCGCCAGCGTTGCAACTCGGAAACCAGCACCGCATAGGTTTGGGGATTCGGCCGCGGGGATTGTCGCAGGCCCAGGTCCACCTTGCCCGTCGCGCT
>JBGSUP010000392.1:0-6378 GCA_041753485.1 Akkermansiaceae bacterium | reverse complement strand
CCCGCACGCTGCGGACCGGCTCGCGCGCCTCCGCCGGCAGGGCGGAGTGCAGCAGCCAGAGGTAGGGACCGATGAGGGCGGAAAGAGTGTTGGCTTTCATGGTTTCGGCAGGGATAGCGTCGCAATGCGGGGCATTTGTCTGGCGGCCCGGGCGGCCGTCCCACGGTTTGGCGGGCGGTTTCGCCAGCCCCGCCCGCGTGACCACCCTAATGGGGGTCCCGGCAATTTCATCCCCGAAACGCGAATTGTGCGCCGCCGATGCAGCACGTGGCTCATGGCAGCGTGTCCAGATCGCCGAGTGCCTGCCAAGAGGGTGTCTGAAAACCGGAGGATCGGCTTCCAGCCGGTCTCGGAATGTGGGCATCTTGCCTGCATTCTGCGGGATAATCAGGCTGAAAGCCCGATCTCCATCACAGCCGGGACGGCTATCCTCCTCTTTCAGAAAGCCTCTTAGATCCCGTCGAGCATGCCTTTGAGGTTGCCGAAAAAATTTTCCAGCTCATCGCTGCTAGGCTCGGCGCCGAGGATGTCTTCATAACTCGTGTGTTCGAGATGCTCGTCGTCCAACTCGCCAATGAAGGAGCTCGGCTGGCAGCCGGTTTCTTGGCCCCATTTGATGCGCTTGGAGCAATACGTCATCGTCAGGTTGTCCTGGGCGCGGGTGATGCCGACATATAACAATCTCCGTTCCTCATCCTTGGTGCCTTCCGCGATGCTGCGGGTGTGGGGGAGGAAGCCTTCTTCAAGTCCAACCAGGAAGACGATGGGAAATTCGAGGCCTTTGGAGGCGTGGAGGGTAATGAGGGTGGCACCCGGTTTTTTTTCGAGATCCTCGTCGTCGCGCTCGGAGGCGAGGGCGCTGTCGTCGAGGAAGGATTGGAGTTTCTTGCCCTTGGCGGTGTGGGCGCGCAGGCTGTCGATGACCATCTGGATGCCCTCGCCGCGCTGCTGGCGCTCGCTGTCGGTCTTGCAGCCGCGTTCGAGCCACTGGAGGTATTCGATTTCCTTGATCAGCCCGTGGAGAACGTCGGCCGGGTTTTCCCCGGCAAGTTCGATGCGGTTTTTTGCGCTGGCGATGAGGGCGACGAAGGCCTCGATGGCGGCGCGCGCCTTGGGGCCGATGGTGCCGGTGAAACCCGGATCGCAGAGCGCCTGCCAGACGGACTCGTGGTGCTCGCGGCTCCAATCGGTGGCAAGCACGGCGGTGGACTGGCCGATGCCCCTGTTAGGCGCATTTAAAATCCGCAGCAACGGGACATCGGCATCGGGCGAGGCGAGGAGTTGGGCGTAAGCGAGCACGTCGCGGACCTCGCGGCGGTCGTAGAAACTCTGGGCACCGACCATGCGGTAGGGAATTTTGCGCTCGCGCAGCGCGAGTTCGAGCTTGCGGCTCTGGCCATTGGTGCGGAAGAGCACGGCGAAGTCCTCCCACTGGCGGCCGATGGCGCTCTTGCCGGCGAGGATTTCCTCGGCGATGAACTCGGCCTCCTCGTCATCGCCGGGCATGGCGACGACGCGCACCTTGTCGCCGCCCTTGCGGGTGGAGCGCAGGATTTTCCCGCGCCGGCCGCGGTTGTGCTTGATCAGGCTGTTGGCGGTGTGCAGCACGGCGTGGGTGGAACGGTAGTTTTCCTCCAGCCGGACGATCTTCGGATCCGGGAAAAAGCGCTCGAATTCCAGGATATTCGCGGTTTCCGCGCCGCGCCAGCCGTAGATCGACTGGTCGTCATCGCCAACGACGCAGACATGATAGGGCGGGCCGACGAGCTGCTGGAGAAGCTGCATTTGCAGGCTGTTGGTGTCCTGGAACTCGTCCACGGTGACGCGGGTGAAACGCTGGCGGAAGACTTCTCGAACATCCTCATGCTCGCGGAGGATCTTCTCGCCGAAAAGCAGCAGGTCGTCGAAATCCACGGCGTTCTGCGCGCGCAGTTCATTCTGATAGGCCACGGCGAGCTGGGCGAAGAAATCGTCCTCCAGGTTGGCGGGGTCGAGGCCTTTGTTTTTCGCCTTGGAAATCGCGCCGAGCACGGTGTCGGGTTTGACTTTTTCGTCGGAGCCGCCTTTTCTAACAAGCAGTTGTTTCATCAGGCCGACCTGGTCGGAGTATGAGCAGATCGAGAAATTCCTCTTGTAGCCGAGCTTGTCGATGCCGCCGCGCAGCAGGCGCACGCAGAGCGAGTGGAAGGTGCAGACGGTCATTTCGGCGGCAGCCTTCTTGCTGACCATGCCGCCGATACGTTCGCGCATTTCGGCGGCGGCCTTGTTGGTGAAGGTGACGGCGAGGATTTGATCCGGCGGGATCTTTTTTTCGAGCATGTGGGCGATCCGGCAGGTGACGGTGCGCGTTTTGCCGGTGCCGGCGCCGGCGAGGATCATGACGGGACCGTCCAGCGCGGCCACCGCCTGACGCTGGGCATGGTTGAGGGAATCGAATGAGAACGAAGATGCCATCGGCGCGCGGAGTCAAGCGGGGTGGCGGCGGGGTGGCGAGGTGGAAATGTTGAAAACCGGATTGCCCGGCGGTCCGGGATGGCTTGAGCTGTGGGCGTGCGCTACGAACCGATTTCCCAGGAGCTTTTCATCCGCCACCGCTCGAATCTCCGCGGCTTGCTCAAGCCGCAAAGCGTGGTGATTATTCACTCGAATGATGTTTTTCCGACCAATGCGGACGGAACGATGCCCTTCAAGCAAAACAGCGACCTGTTCCATCTCACTGGTGTGGACCAGGAGGAAACGACGCTGGTGCTGATGCCGGACGCCGTCGATCCGAAGGAGCGCGAGATTCTTTTCGTGAGGGAAACCAGCGAGCAGATCGCCATTTGGGAGGGTGCGAAGCTTACCAAGGAAATGGCCCGGGCTTGCAGCGGGATCGAGCGCATCGAATGGTCGCACGCGCTGGATGGATTCCTGCAACGGATGTTGCCGCAGGCGGAGCATGTCTATCTGGCGGGTAACGAGCACCTGCGGGCAAGCACCGTGGTCGAGACCCGCAACGCGCGCTTCATCCGGGATTGCCAGGCGCGCTATCCGCTGCACCGCTACGAGCGGCTGGCACCATTGATGCACCGCCTGCGCATGATCAAGGACGCGGAGGAGATCCGCATGATTCAAAAAGCCTGTGATATCACCGAAGCCGGCTTCCGCCGCGTGCTAGGGTTCGTCAGGCCGGGCGTGGGCGAGTGGGAGATCGAGGCCGAACTACTCCATGAATTCGTGCGCCGCGGGTCGCGTGGATTCGCCTATCCGCCGATCATCGGCTCCGGCGCGGGTAGCTGCGTGCTGCATTATGTGGAAAACGACAAGATCTGCCGGGACGGCGACGTGGTGCTGTTGGATGTGGCTGCGGAATATGCCGGCTGGAACTCCGACCTCACCCGCACGCTGCCGGTGAACGGCAGATTCTCCCAACGCCAGCGCGAGGTCTATGAGGCCGTCCTGAGGGTCTTCCGCGGCGCGAACGAACTCCTCAGGCCCGGCACCACCCCGATCGACTATCAGAAGGAAGTGGTCGCGCTGATGGAAGGCGAGTTGGTGGGGCTGGGTTTGTTCAGCGCCAGGGAGGCCAGGGAGCAGGGCCCGGACAAGGCCCTGGTGAAAAAGTATTTCATGCACGGCACCTCGCACCACCTCGGGCTTGATGTGCATGATGTTTCGCCGCCGCACCAGGCCTTCGCCGAGGGCATGGTGATGACCATCGAGCCGGGCATCTACATCCGGGAGGAGAACCTCGGCATCCGCATCGAGAATGACGTGCTCATCGGCAGCGAGCGGAACATCGACCTGATGGCCACCATCCCGATCGAAGCCGGGGAAATCGAGGACTTGATGAACGCAGGCTGAACCCCGGTCACCGGATGCTGAAACGCAGCCGGGCGAAAACCTGCGGCGCATCGTTGTCGTCGATTTCGAACATAGTGCGCTCGAAGCCCGATGGGACTTCGGATTGATCCGCCGCCACGCTGCGGACCACGCCGGTCTCCGTCCATGACGCCGGATTTGATAGATCAACGGTGCTTTGGACGCTGGTGGCGAGGGTGGAATCCGTGATGCGAACGACGGCGGAAATGCGGAGTTTGCCGGGGATTTTCTCGATGCCCGGCGCGCTCGCCGGTGGATCCGCGGCGACTGGAGAACGGCCGAGCGCGTATTCCGCGAGGTTGGGGACACCATCAAAATCCGCATCGTAATCGGCGTCGGCCTCGGGCCCGCTCAATTCATAAAACGCCTGCCACGCCTGCCACGGAGTGAGCGCCGCGGCCGCGTTGATGGCGAGCTTGTCGAGCTGGATGTTACCGGAGGTTTTTTGCTGATAGAAAAACCTGACGTAGCGGGAATCCGGGGCAAGCGGGTCGCTGTAGGCTTGATCGCCGGTGTCCTTGTTGGCGACGGTGCGGATGAGGGTGAAGTTCTCGCCATCGGCGGACTCGAGGACTTGGAATACGCCTTCAGAGGGTGTGGACGCTCCGCCGGTATTCGCCTTCAAATGATAACCCAGAAGCGCGGGGGTGGAAACGAAGGCGATGGTGAGGCGGTCACCGGTATTATCGAATTTCGCGGAGCCGGAACCGGTGTCGCCACCGAGGCTTCCCGTGTAGGGGTCGCCCAAGCCCTCGGCGAAAAATCCCACCGACGGCAGCGGCGACCAGGGGCCGCCATAGGCCAGTGGCAATAAAGCCGCCGCGACGAGCGGGTCGTTGTCGGTCACCGTCACGGTCACCGGGGCAAGCGAGAGGGCTCCATAGTAAGCATCCGCGGACGCGATCCCATGGCTGAGGGTGACGCTGGCCGTGGTTTCATACACTGTATCATCGACGGCCGAGATCGTGATGGTCCGCGGTTGGTCCCAATCGCCGGGGGTGAAGGTGACGCTGGCGGGTGAGAGCGTCACCTGGCCGGAAGGCGTGGCGGAAACCTGAACGGTCACATTCGCGGTCGGCTGGCCGGTGAGCGTGAGCGTGTAGGAGTCGCCCGCGCCGCCTTCCGCGGCGGTGGCGGCGGTTTTTCCTAACAAAATACTCCCCCAGATGCGCGCGACGTATTCCGGGCGATCGACGAAGGGGTTGCGGTTGCCCTGTTGGTTGACGATGAGCTGATGGATGCGCCTTTCCTCCTCGGTGACGGGATCCAGTTCGTGCCAGAGCAGCAGGGTGGAGAGTTTGGCGAAGCGTCCAGCCGCCGTGGAAGGGGTGTCGGAAAGTTCGAGATCGATGGTGGACGGGTCGCTGCCGTCGTAACGGGTGGCCATGTAGAACATGGTGCGGGCGATGTCGCCTTTTTCGGAAGCGCGGGGCTCCCATGAGTTGGAATCATAACTGCACTGCGGCGCGAACTGCGGCACGCCGGCACTGCCGTCGGACTCGTCGAAGTAGAGGTTTCCGCGCAGCGTGTTGACCGAGTAGATGGCGGGCCGGAGATTGAATAGATCACTGTAATCCGGGCCGTCGTTGCTGCCGGTATCCAGGCCGAACGAGACCGGCCACAAGTGCTCGCGGTTCCAGGTGGCGTTGGGATCCAGGCCTTGCCCCGAACTGAAATAAACCTCGTTTTTCCCAAGTGACGTGCCGGAGAAAACAGTGACCACGTTGTTGCTGTTAGCCGGATCCTGGTGGATGACGCGCAGCGGCACAAATGTGTTTTCATAGCCGATCGTCACCTGGCCGGAGGCGCTGATGGTTCGCAGCGCGGACTTGAGTGCGGCTCCGCTGAGGCCATCGGCGGCGGCGTAGTGGCTTGGTGGCGGCGACCACGGGTCTCCGCCTGCGGTGACGGCAATGTTGTCGATGGCGAGGCCCGAACTGTTGCCGCCCTCGTTGCCGCGCCAGACGGCCCAGCGGATTTGCACGATCGGCTGGTTGTCTGCGGCGGCAGGCAGCAGGATTGAGACCGAGGCCTTGGGGCCGACGCTGCCGCCAGCCTGGCTAAAGGGATTTCCAACGGCTGGCGTGAGCGAGGTCCACGTGCCCGACGTACCGACACGGTATTGGCAGATCACGCCGATGGTGCGCGGCTGGGCGCTGAGGATGTCAATGTCGTAAGCGAGTTGGATGTTGCCCGAGCCGGTCGTGTTCACGGCGATGGCGGCCTGATTGGCACCGTTGGTGGAGTTGCTGCTGGTCTGGATGTACAAGCAGGCGTCGCCACCGCTTGCATAACCGTAACATCCACCGCCGGTTTGCGGCGTGGTTGCGGTCGTGAGCGTGGCATCGCCGGTGGGACTGCTGTTTGCGGCGAGCGTTTGGCTTGAGATGCTGCCGCCATTGAGTCCATTCCAAGCCGCCACCCCTGCGGGCAGGGCGTTGAACGCCGCCGCGCCGAAATTCTGAAGATATGGCAGCGGCTGGGGTGCGGGCGCGGTTTGGGCGGCGGCGGCGGCGA
>JBGSUP010000391.1:0-6474 GCA_041753485.1 Akkermansiaceae bacterium | reverse complement strand
ATGATGGTGAGAGCGACCCGCCTCCGATGGGGAAGATCGCGGCGGATCACAAACCAGTCTTTAAGGATGCCGGGGCGAGCCATGCGGGCAATGGGCGTTCGTTGGGCCGCGCCGGAAGCGGACCGGCGCGGCCGCGTGGAGGAGCCTGCTTGCGGGGTGGGGGTTATTCCTTGCCCGCGAGCGCCTTGGTCAGGCTGGGGTCGAGGTATTTCGTGGTGTCCTGCGCCTTCTCATAGACTTTGAACCTCACGTTGAAGTCATCGACCACCTTGCTGGAGCCAAAGACGTTGCCGAGACCATCGCCTTTTTCCCAGCGCTTGAGCGCCTCGTCGAGGGTGAGGATGTAGGTTCCCTTGAGAAAGGGTTCGTATTCCTCAGGGGAGATTTTCACGCGGGCCGAGAGGATCTTGAGGACATCGTCGAGGTTCTCCTCATCGTGGATGTAGGCGGCGATTTTATACCAGACCTTCACCACCTTGGCCCAGTCGTCCTTGTGTTTTTCGAGGCTTTCCGGGGAAACGTAGAGCAAGTCGTAGATGATGCCCGGAGCATCCGCGGAGGTGAAGACCGGCTTCGAACCCGGGAGCACCTTGAGTGCCTGACCGGAGTTTGGCTGCCATGCGCCGATGGCGTCCACCGCCTTCGATGCGAGGACCTGCGGAGTTTCGTTGGTCGGGGTGTTGACAATGGTCACGTCCTCCGCCTTCAAGCCGTTCTTCTCAAGCCCGGTGAGCAGCAGCAGGTGCGACACGAATCCTTCCTCGAGCCCGACTTTCTTGCCTTTCAGGCCTTTCACGGAATCGATTCCCGGAGCGGCGACGATCATGTCGTTGCCGTTGGAGAAATCGTTGATGATGATGCCCACGGAAGGTTTTCCCGTCGCGCCGGTGACCAGGGCGTCGCCGTTGGTCATGCAAACAGCGTCCACTTTTCCGGAGACATAAGCGTCCATCGAGGGCACGTAGTCGAACCACTGGAAATCGACTTCGACGCCGGCTTCCTTGAACCAGCCTTTCTGAATTCCGATTTCCCACGCCACCCAGCCGGGCCAGTCGGAGTAGGCGATTTTGAGGGGTTCCGCGCGGAGTGTTCCGCACAGTGCGAGGAGGCCGAGGGCGGCGGATCCGAGACGGGATGTTGATTTCATGGGGATTGGATTGGGGTTGGTTGCCCGCTCGGTGTGATGAATGAGCGAGTAGTTCATACCGTTCCCAGCACAGCCCATACCAAGTCCGATGATGGCTTGTCCAAACTGCCGGTGCCCGGTTACTTCTGAAACAAGTCGATCGAGAGCTTGCCGCAGGTTTCGGCATCGAGCAGGAACGGATGGGGTTCCGAGTGCAGGCGGCCATAGTAGAAGCCGGGATTCGGCCCGGTTGCGGCGGGTGCCAGGCTGATGGTGCGCTGGGCGAGACCCGTGAAATCGCCTTCATCATTCAAGGATTTCTCAAAAACGGTGAGCACAAGCGATGGATTCGCCAGTGCGGCGGCCGCACCCTCATCGGCGGGTGCCAGCCAGCGGAAAACCTTGAGTCCCTCCAATGCGGAAAGCATGAAATTCGCGCGGGCTGGATCGAGCTTCGCGCTGAGATCCTCGCCCTCGCGTCCGGCGCTCCACGTTTCATCGATGAATCGGTATTGCAACACCAGCGGCGCACCGTTGCCCTCGCGGCGTTCGATTCCGACAAGGTTGACGCGGTCCAAGGACCAGAGTCGGGCGTGCCGCCATTCATGCGGGCGCACGGCGATGGCCGCGATCAGGGATTCGTCCACGCGCATGACGGTGGGCGTGCCGAGCCGGTTGGCGAAGAAGCCGCCCTTGCCATCGATGCCGAAACGGAGATCGAGCCCTTGATGGTCGCTAGCAAGGAAACGAAGTGTTAGAATCGGCCGGTCGAGCCCCCACGGGGTGAAATCGGTGGCGGCATCGCTCTCAAAGCCGATGGCGCGGCCGGTGGTGACGGCTTTGAGCAGCGCGAACAGGTTTTCCTCGTTGGCCTCATGGGAGACGCCGTCGAGCACGGTCATCCATGGCTGCGGAGGCTCGCGGGAGACGAGGATTTCCGGGCCGGTGGCTGGCTGGATCGCGATGGCCCGCAGCGAGGCGATGTTCAGGCGGGTGAGGGTGGGATCGCGAAGGTCGTTCATCGCGAGTGGCAGATCCGCCAGCGAAACAAGCCCCGACTCGGGCTTGAGCGGCAAATCAAAGACGGTATCCGGGCGGTCGCTCACCACCGCGCCGACCACCTGGGCGTCGGGTGATTCCGGAGCGAAGATTTCCAACAGGATCTCGGTCTCTGAACCGAACGGAGTGATGGCGATTTGGCCGGGTTTCATGGCGGCATCAGTGGCAGGCGGGGTGGCGGCACCGCGGTCCGCCACCCGGATGGCCTGCAACTCGAAGAGTCCTTCTAACAGCGATTTCATCACTACCGGGTCGGTCGGCAGGTCGAGCGGCTTGACGATGCGCCACGGGCTCTGCGGTGTCTCGCGGCCGAGCGTGAGATCGCCCTGCTGCGAGCGGATGCGGATCTTGCCGAGGGCGATGGGGTTGAAGTAAAACGGCCGGTGGTCGCGCAGGAACTTCAGGCCGTCCTTGAAGAGCGGATTGATATCTCCGGTGCAGGCATAGACATGCCGTTTCAAATACTTGTCCTCGGGATGGATGAAGACGGTGGGCACCGCCTGGTCCTGGCCATCGACCTCCGCCTTCCATGGCGTGACCCGGCCAAGACGGTAGCTGGCGAGCGGCCGGTGATCGGCGTCTTCCAGGCGGATTTTGATCGCACCCCCGCCGAGTCCGGATTTCAAGGGATCCACCTCATTCCTCGGAGCCAGGTCCTCGACCCGCATGCCCATGGTGAAGCCGATGATGCTCATGGCGGCACGCGGGTCCATGCGATCCACCCACGGCGAGCGGATCATCCAGCCATTGGCATCGAGCGAGAAGGTGGCATCCACCCCGCTGCCGGAAATCCGGATGTGCTTCACCTCGTCGGGCGTGAACGAGTCAAAGAGCCGCTGCCCCACGGCCGTCGGCGGTGTGCCGAAGAGGGTGTCGAAGTTTCCCTGGCGCCACTGCCAGACGGCCAGAACGCATGCGGCGGCGGCGGCGAGTGCCAGAACAAGGGTGAGTCCAAGGGAGCGCATGGCGGGTTTCAGACACGGCGCGACGACCAAACGAAGGTGCCGATCACGAGCAGGAATGCGGGCAGGAAAAACAGGTTGATGCGGTTGATGAAGGACACCTGGGAATCGAGCAGCGGCAGCTTGTAGGTGCCGAGCGAGCGCGGACCGATGCCGACGAGTTGCTCGCGGCCGACCAGCCAGTTCACTGCGGAAGCGAGGAAATCGAGGTTTTCGGCGCGGTGGTGTTCCGGATCGAGAAAATCGGTGTTGGAAATCACCAGCATGCGCGAGGAATCCGCGGCGAAACGGTCGTCGGACTCCGCTCCACGCGTCACGCTGGCCGCAAGATATAGCGGCGGACCGTAATCTTTGATTTCGTCGAAGGCTTCGCCTCCCTGGCCGAATTCCGTCTCGCCCCAGAAACCGGCGGACACCTCGATCAGGCCCATCGGCTGAATGCGCCGGTTGAGCAGGTCCTCGGCGCCTTCGCGGACCTCGAGCGACGAGCTCGCACCGCCAAACTCGGTGGTTTGTCCGGCGAGATCGCGGGTGAAGCGGATGCCCTTGGTGAAAACCCCCCGCGCGGTGGTGACGAGCGCCTCCTTCTCGCGGGCAATCACCTGGTCCTGGCGCGGAGTCACGCCATTGGCACGCAGGAAGGCCCGTAGTTTCGGCGGAGCCTCACCGCCAGCGATCATCACCAGGATCGCCGCGCGCGGCCGGTTCCAGTAACGCTCCAACACGGCGAGCTCTGAATCCGTTAGATCGTATTTGGGCGCGGCAAGCACCACGCCCGAAACGTCACCGGGGATGTCATCGACGCCTGACAACTGGCTTTCGGTGAGTTCCACATTCTGGAAACGCAGCATGTCCTCCAGCGATTGGCGCGGCGAGGGGCCTTGCCGTTGCTCGATCCGGCCCTTGTCTGCCAGCAGCAGCATTTTGCGTGGCTGCCCTTCGATCGCGGCCACCAGCGAGGAGGTCAGCACATCCTCACCCTGGAATCCGGTGATCTTGCGCTTGCCATCGGCCGTGGCGTAAACGGCCAGTTCATCGGCGACGACCAGCCTGACGTGCGGATTGAGCGTTTTGATCCGGTTGGCGGCTTCGATGACGACCGGACCCGCATCGGTGCGGGCATCGATGATGATCAGGTCCCGGACGAGCGTGAGACCGTAGGCGGCGGTGATTTCCTGCATTCGGTCCGGACTGCGCAGTGGATCGACGATTTCCAGTTCGATGCCGCCATTGGAAACCCGGGCATATTCCTCGGCGAGGGCGCGTGCGCGTTCATAGAATGGAGAGGTGCGGCGGCATGCCATGATCCACTTGATCTTTTCTCCGCGACCGCGCAAAGCCTCGCTTTTCAGGTAGCGCTGGCTCGCCGGGGAGAGCGAGTAGTCCGCCGTGCGGCTAAGATCCAGGCGCGCGTGGTGGTGCACCGAGAGATAGTTGAGCGCGATGAGAATCACCGCCAGCAACGCGGTTTGCAGCAGGGACAGCGTGCCCATGCCCCAGCGGTTGAGCGGGCGGGCTGGGTTTTTGTGGGAAGTGGGTTTGGAATCAGACATGAAAAAAAGGGCTCACCGTTTCCAGCGGCGGAAGTCCACCACTTGATAGGTGAGGAATAGCACGAACACGGCGACACTCAGGAAATAAACCACCGGCCGGGTGTCCAGCAAGCCGCTGGCAAAATAGTGCAGGTGCCCTTGTGAGGAGATGTAATGGAAGAACGGCGCTCCGGCGAAGGACTCGCCCCAGATGAGCGTCACGAAACCGAGAAAATACTGGATCACCAGCAGGCCGATGGTGATCAAGCCGGCGATGATCTGGCTGGAGGTCAGGGCCGAGGCAAGGCAACCGACCGCGGTGAAGGCCGCGCCCATCAGCATGAGGACGCCGAAGGTTCCCGCCATGGCACCCGGCGACCACGCCGGCGGCAGGTCGGTGAGCCAGATGAACATCCTGAACTGCACGAATGCCGGAATCCACAGCGCGGTGTAGAAAATCATGGCGGCGGCGTATTTCGACAGAACCACCTGCCAGGTGCGCACCGGCGCGGTGAGCAGGGTTTCGAGCGTGCCGGTGCGTTCCTCCTCGGCGAACAGCCGCATCGTGATTAGTGGGAAAATGAACAGGAAATAAAACCAGAACAAGGGCGTGTGGAAGGTCACGTAAACCAGGCTGTCCTTCACCGGCGTGTCGCGGAAGCCCTTCATCGCGGTGGAGAGGGAAACCCCCTGCATCACCGCCACGAACGCCAGAACCACCCAGCCGAAGGGCGTGAGGAAATACCCTTTCAGTTCTTTCAAGGTCAGGATGCGGAACAATCTCATGATGGCGGCGGGCGCTCTTGGTAGGCCATTCCCACCCCAAGGCAAAGGCAAAACAGGCACCTTGCCGGCCGCCGCCCGGCTCAGCGGCTCAAGTCGTCCTGATACATCAGTTTGAACCCGCTCTGGTGGAGGATGGCGACGGCGAATTCGTAGTCTTCAACGTGCATGGCGAGCATCGAATGACCGTGCGGGCCGGGCATCAGGGCGTAGGCGAAATCGATGTTGGTCTCGGCAATCATCAAGGTGTCGAGACATTGCAGCAGGCCGGGACCGGATTCGCGCAGGGCGACGACGACCAACTCGCAATCGGTGTGTGGAATGCCCTTCTCCATGAACAGCTGCTCGGCGGTTTCGGGGTCGGAAACGACGAGTCGCGCCACGGTGGCATCACGCGAATCCTGCACGCTCAGGCCGATGACCTCGATGCCGGAAGCACGCAGCAGTTTCACCATGGCGGCGAGTGCGCCGGCCCGGTTGGGGAGCATCACGGAGAATTGACGCACAGGCGTGCCGTGATCGATGATGGTTTCGGATTCCATGGATTGTGGAGTTGGAGGATTCATCCGCGCGGGCCGCGGAGCGGGATGGTTTGCACCGCACCGGTGGCGGCGTCTTCAATGACAAGTTGGCTCGGGCGGACGTCGGAAACAATGAACTCAGCGCCGTCGGCACTCTTGAAACGCTGGCCGGGAGACGCGGTGTAACGCCGGCCGGTGGCGGCATCCTCGACGAGCGCCAATGGATCGTGTGCGGTGGAAGGCACGCCGGAGATCCACTCGCGGGTGGCACCGGTCTCGCGGTCGCGGACCTCCACCACGGAGACCTCCATCGGCTGGCCGAGATTGAGCTTGCTGTCCTCCATGCGCCGCTGGACACGCACCACCACCAGCCGTGACCCCGGAATGGTCTCGCCGGGGCGGACGCTCATCCGTTGTGGCTCCGCACCGCGGATGTCGAGGGTGGCGCTTTGCCCATCGACCGTGCGCAGCTCGACAGGCAGGTCGCGCTC
>JBGSUP010000390.1:0-5845 GCA_041753485.1 Akkermansiaceae bacterium | reverse complement strand
GACGCGATCCGCTCTTTCCGCCACCGCCTCCTGGATGAACGCCGCGACAGCCACGCCGCGCAAAGACGCAGCGTACTCGATCTTTTCCGCCAGTCCCGTTGGGAAACGAGCGTTGATGCGCTTCGTCGCCGCTCCCGTCGGGCGGCCTCGTTTGACGGCGCTTGGCTTTGAATCGGTTTTCATGCGCGGAATGTAAGGCGCGGTGGCCGTGTGATGCAACTCATTTCTCGGTGCCATCCAGACACCGATCTCCAAATGATCTTTCTCGAAATGAACTCTCCAACACCTCATTACCTGCACGCGCATACTCCCTGCCAGCCTTGGCCGCCAATTCCTTGTGTGCCGCTGCCTTTTCCGGGTCATATCCGACGGCGGAAGTAGTGTTTGGTTCCTCGGATGTAGATAAGGTTCGTCCTTGGCACGCTGGTTGGCGGCTTTTGTGGCACAGTCTTGTGGCACACTTTTGAACTCTTCATCCCCTGAACGTCAGGGATTTATTGAAAATACAAGGACTTGTAAAGCCTCGCGCGGAGGGGGTGGGATTCGAACCCACGGGACCTTGCGGCCCTCCGGTTTTCAAGACCGGCGCATTCGACCACTCTGCCACCCCTCCGTTGAAACCTCCGGCAACCCAAAATGTGCCTGCAATTGCGTGGCTTTTCAAGAAAAACCATCGAGGCGCTGGGCACACCAGGGGCAATCAAAGACCTTGCCCGACTCCAAACCTGCAACCAATTCCCGGCCGCGGGCCAAAGGAGAACCCGCAAAGCACAAGATTTCAGACTTCCCCGGAATACCGCTTCGGCGGGTCACCGTCTTTGCTGAAATAACCGGAATTTTCCCGCGCCGGTGAGGCGGGACTGGACGTGCCGGGTTCCTTCAAGCTTAATCCACACTTGATGGTGCAATCGCACACCACAAGCAGGCCGTCGTGGCGGAATGGTAGACGCCACGGACTTAAAATCCGTTGGGCCGCAAGGCCCGTGGGGGTTCGAGTCCCCCCGGCGGCACTCTCTAAACCTAGTGTTCTGTCGCAGAAACGACTAGATAATGTGGATTCCGGGATCCGCAGTTCCCGGTTTTCGTCCTGCTCTTCGCCGTGATTCACAAGGACGCCTACGTGAACCACGTCTGCCCCGGCCTCCAGCGGTTCAAGTTCGAGTTCTGGGGCCATGACGAAGTGGTGCTTCACGAACATGAGATCCGAAAACCTTTTGGCGATTTCCTTTTCCTCATGAAACAACCCGTCCGCGAGCGTTTTCTCGCCGGTCTGACGGCCCAGATGGAGGCTCCCCAGCTTCGCCAAGTTGCCCAAGACCTACGAAGCCCTCTGCCGCATGCACCTACGCCATGGAAATTGGTTTTCGGTCCGTGTTCGGTTGTCTCACGGAGGCGGGACCGGCGGAGCGCATCACACCGGTGATCGTCGAGCGGCGTGGCCGCCGGGAGGATGCCGAGCTTGAACTGTTGTTCCGCCGCATCTGTGATACCTCCGAGGCACATGCCCGGCCGGTTCCTCTCGAACTGGTGATGGTGCCGAAGACGGCCAATTCGACAGGTTTGCAACTCGCTGACCTGATCGCCCGACCCATCGGTCTGCACCATTTGCGCCCCGGTCAGCCAAACCGCGCCTTTGAAATCATCCGCTCGAAGCTCAGTCGCTCGCCTGCGGGAGAAGTGGACGGCTGCGGCCTTTTCCGCATCACCGAGAAATGCAAAGGGCCTCCGGATATTTCCAGAAGCCCAGCGCCGACCGGATATCTCCAATCCAGCTTGCGTGCAACCTGCCACCGACCCGCCCTCACGTCAATTCGAATTCCCGACATCCGAATTCCCGACAAGCTAGCCCGGCTAAACCGCACCTGCCATGCACCCGAACACCAAACCCACAGTCATCGTTCTCACCCTGTGCATGGCCATTCTGGGCATCCTGTTGCTGCCGCTGCCTTTCGCCGCCTACAAGGCTCTCAAGTTCTCTTCCTCTCGCTCGGCCTGCTCTACGCAGCGGGCTTTTTCCTCCGCCCCTGTAAGAACCTGATGTTCCAGCCATCCGCAGACAGTTTGGAAGTCGCCACCCGCGATCCCGCCACCGGCAGCTTTTCCGGCAAGTTGCGGGACACCCGCACCCACAGGGATGTTGAGGAGCTGACAAGAGAGAATTCGCAGCTTTTGCAGTATGTCGATCATGGGGACGCTTTGGTCCGTGCCAACCCGCTTCCTGCCATTTCTCATCCGCTTGCCCAAGGGATGGTGGTTGCAGCGGTAATGACGAACCCTTTTTCCCAAGTCCACCTGCCGCGAGAGGCGTGGATGGCCCTCGATGTAATCCTCATCGCCATGCTTGGCTGGGCGCTCCACATCCTCAAAAATGAGAACGCGGGTATTCGTCCTCACGCCTCACTTACTGGAACCATTGGGCAGCCCCCCAAGGTGGAATTCCTGCCAGTGTCAGGAGTATTCCGGCGCGCGTGGCGTCTCTGGCCTGCCGTTGTGGGGGGCGCATTTGCCATCGGTTTGCTGGGTGCCAAGATCGGAGATGGCGATTTTGAAGACTTCAGCCTCTGGCATGCCATAACCCGCACCTTCTCAGCTTCTTTCATTGCCGCTTTGGGCGCATGGCTGGCTTACTGCTTCATGGACGTTGTTTGCCGCAGCGACCCCATGAATAAGGGAGAAACCGAGCAGGCTCCGAGTGAGATGTTCGTCACCGTCTTCGTGCTCATCTACCTCTGCATGGCCTTCAGCGGCTACTTCTCACCAGTGCCGCAGGATGAAGGACGGGAGGTCGAATACCTGGAGCCGTGGGAGTGACGGGGTGAGCTGGCCTGTTAGTCGCGGCGAAAACGCTCGTAGTAGGGAATTGCCAGCAGTGAGCAGGGCTTTTGCGTTTCGAGACTTCGGTTGCAGCAAAGTGTCTACGGTTTGTGTCTACGAAGTGCTCTCCCAGAAAGGCGAAAGCCGCTCAACTCCTTGAAGTTGAACGGCTTTCATTGGTTGCGGGAGTAGGATTTGAACCTACGACCTTTCGCCTGCTGAACGCTGGCAGTAAGGCAGTTATACAACCGTAAGCTAAGATTGCGCTTGCTTGCGCTTACATCCTGCTTACACTGGTGCTTGCCATGGCTAGCCTATTCCAAATGCCCGGACGCCCATACTGGTTCGTCCAAGTCACATTACCAAACGGAGAGCGCCTCCCGCGCAAGTCCACGAAGGAAACAAACAAGCGAGCCGCCGAGCGCCGAGCGGCTGAGATTGAAGCAGACATCCTCCACGATTTCAAGACCGAGCATCTCGACCAAGGACGCCGCTTTCATCGCATCATCGAGAACGCCTCACGGATGGCAGAGGACGGCAGGTTGACCGTCGCCAAGGCGGAAGCGTTCATCCGCGAGATCCGGTCCCTGGCTCTGCCAGACCACCGGGAAACGAGCCTCCGCGATTATTACGCCGAGTGGATCAAGACCGAGTTGGTCGGACTGTCCGCCTCCCACATTTCCAACCACGAAGGCAGTCTGAAAAAGTGGCTCACCGTCCTTGGCGAAAAAGCGGACGCGCCGCTGTCATCCATCACCGTCAACGACCTCGACAGGGCGTTCGCCAAGATCCGGGAATCAGGAACCGCAGGAACCGCCAATCTCCACCTTTCCAGCCTCCGCACCGCGATGAAGGATGCCGTGCGAAAGAAGCTGATCGACGTCAACCCTGCCGCCGACGTCAAGCGGGTGAAAGAGAAGCAGGCAGTCAAGAAGACAGCCAAGCGCGGCCCGTTCACCCTCGACGAGATCAGGAGGATCATGGCGGCAGCAAAAACCGAATGGCAGGGGATGATCTTGTTCGGCTTCCACACCGGACTCCGCATGATGGACATTGCGAAACTGTCCGCATCCAACGTCGAAGGAGATTTCCTGATCGTGCGATCCGACAAGACCGAGGAACTGACAAAAACACCACTCCACCCGCAGTTAAAAGCATGGATCAAGGGCAAGACCGGGGCGTTCTTCCCTTCCCTCGCCAAGAAGGAAAACAGCAACGTCTCGCAGACGTTTTCCAATCTCATGGGCAAGGCCAAGGTGGAGAAGGAAACGACCATTGCGGGTGGCGACAAAATCACCCGCTCATTCCACTCATTGCGCCACACGTTCACCAGCGTTCTTGCCGATGCCGGCGTCGATGAAGAAACCCGGATGGCGCTCACCGGACAGAAGGATAGCGCCGTTCATGCGCAATACACGCATCACGGCGACGACAAGCTTAAGTCCGCGATCAAACACCTTCCCAAACTCTGACCCTTCACGAACATGAAGCCCGACAAAAAATTCGCCGCTTTTCTCGCCGCCACTACAAAACGAGTCCGCACCGGCGAGGTGGACATTGCGGAGGCACGGTCCCTGCTCTGGCGTACGGACCAGCACCTCGACAACCTCGAACACCCCAAGCGCCCGCCCATCAAAAACGACGAGACGGAGGAGGATCTACAGCGCCAGTTCAAGAGCCTTTACCGGCATCAGAGAGCGGCGGAGGCGAGTGCCCTGAGCGATGCACCGGCACCGCGCAAAAAGATCGAGCACCGCGATCCTGTTTTCATGTCCGCGCTCTATGCGCAGGCGGGAAAGGAACCGGGCTTTGCCGATGAAATGCTCAAGGCTCTACAGCGCGGGGACGTTGCGGTTTTCAAGACCGTGATGGCGGCGATGGAAACGACGAAGAAGATACTCAAGCGCCGATTGGAGAAGCGCGACACAGACAAAAACGAGCCATCCTTCGCGGCCCATGCCATCATCGGTCATCGCTTGCTTGACCGCATAGAACGCACGGGCAAAACGATGCCGACGAAGAAAGAACTCGAAAACGCCATCACCGCCGAGTTGAGGAAAAGCGGACATGCGGCATACACTGACGAGAAGGACTGGGGCAAGCTCTGGAAGTATCTCGGTGTGAAAGACGCGGATCAGGCACACGTCGGGAGATCAAAAACCTACAGCGGAAAAGGACGCACGGCGAAAGGCTGGGACGCATAGCCCGCATGAAATAAGGGTTTGGAGGTAGGGTAAAAAAAGCACCCGCGCCGGTTAGCGCATGCAAGCGCAAGTCGGGCTTAGTCTGCCCATGCCTGCACCGCAAGTTAGACCCCGCTGGGGAAAGAAAACAATCGCGGCCCGATATTCCGGGCTGTCCGTCCGCCTCCTCGACGACCTCGTCGCAAGAGACATTGTCCGCTCCTCGCTTGTCCGCCAGCCCGGATGCGCGAGAGGCGTCCGCCTGATCGACCTCGACAGCCTCGACCTCTTCATCGAGTCCGGCATTGGGCAGAAAACCGATCTGGAGATGAACCGCGATGGCGCTCCGAAGTATCGCGGCGGCACTCGTCGCAAGATGAGAGGAGGCACCCGTTGAAAGCCTCCGACCCGTTATCCATCGCCCTGGCCGCATCGAAGCCCATCGACGACGCGCCGCGCCAGCCGCTCGCAGTTGAATTACTATTGAGCGAATCGCAGCAGGTTGACGAGATCGACCTGTTAGTTTCCGAACTCCGAAACCTCAAACCCGAAAACCCATGAACGCAATCTCTGAAACGCAAGTTGATAGAATCCGCACACTCGCCGCCGAACTCGACACGCTGGGCAAGAGCGCGCTGGCGAAGGTCATCGAGGCAGGCCGTTTGCTTATCGAGTGTAAGGCGCAGTTGAAACATGGCGAGTGGCTTCCTTGGCTTGAAAGCAATTTCACCTTCAGCGAGCGCACGGCGCAAAATTGGATGACTCTCGCGAAGGCTGAAGAGCGCGGTGATTTGAAAACCGCAACCGTTGCGGATTTGGGAATCCGCGAAGCCATCAAACTTGCTAGA
>JBGSUP010000389.1:0-2305 GCA_041753485.1 Akkermansiaceae bacterium | reverse complement strand
GCGGAACTTGTAATACACCGCCGCCGCGCCCCGGTCGGCAGCGCCCGACACTGCGCCGCGGGCTTCGCTCGCGCCATTGTAGCGGCGTTTTGCCGAGGAATTCATCGTCGCAAGCGCGCTGTTGGCGGTCACCGGTGCCCCCTCCACGTTTTCCCAGGGTGCCTGCGGCCCCTCGTGGCCGAGGAAGGGATCGTCGGCAGTTGAGTTGTCAAAATCGAAAAACTCACCTCCCGTGCTGCCGGCGATGGGTCCCCCGGCAGCGGAAAAGTCATCGGTGCCGATCACATCGGCAGGCCCGTTGGCAGCCGGCGAGGCGGAGGAAATGACCAAGCCGGCAAGCGTGGCATTGTCCACCACGGCGGTGAGATCGATATCGAGATTGCCGTCGGAAACCTCAATCACATGGCTGTAGAGAACGCCTTGGCTGAGGGAGCCGGTGCCGTGCTCGGCCGCGAGATCGAGATTGGAAACAGCGGCCTGGCCCTCGATGGAGATGCCAAAGATCCGCGAGCCCGGTCCGCCGCCGACCTGGAGGCCGAAGTAAGGTTCCCAGAACAGCAGTTGCACCTTGTAGGTTCCGGCAGGCAGGGGGAAATCGATCGCGATGTTCGGTCCGTAGCCTTGGGTGCGGAGGACTTCATTGAGTTGGGCATCGCCAAAGTCCGGATTGAAGTTCGAACTGCCGTTTTGCATGCCGGTGATGCCACCGGTGAATGATGGATTGGATGGGGTGTAGGAATCCCCGAAATCAATGCCTCCGGTGACGCGGATGCCATCCGCCGAGCTGCCCGCAGCACCATCATACGGGCTGCCCGCGGTAATGACACCCGAGGCATCGAGTTGCGCCGGGCCGCTCAACGGCAACAGGCTGCCCTGATGGACGGTGGCCCCCTGCATCGTGAAAACGCAAAACGGCAGGACGGCAGGCAGGAAAAAACGCATGCGATAATCGGGGTTCAGAACCGGCTGTGACCATCCGGCAACTTGGGCAAATGTCCAATTCTCATGCCCGGTTTATTTCGATCCCTCGCAGGCATGTGCGGCTGGCGGCCGATTTTCCGCTGTTTGCGGCTGCCGATCCATGAGATAGAATCGGGCCATGCCGAGGGAACGTGATCCTGACGAACCGAAAATCTATTTCCTGCCGAATCTGATGACGGCCTGCAATCTGGCGTGCGGGTTTTTCGCCGTGCTGATGATTTTCAGGGGGCTCGTGGAAGTCGGAAACACCAAAATCCCGCCGAAGGAATACTATGAGCATGTCAAACCGTATTATGAATACGCGATTCTGCTGATCTTCGGCTCGTGCCTGTTTGATTTGCTCGACGGCCGCCTGGCGCGCCTCGGCGGCCAGGAGTCGCCCTTCGGCCAGGAGTTCGATTCGCTCGCGGACATCATTTCCTTCGGCATGGCTCCCGCAATGTTGCTTTCAAAGGCGGTGCTGTTTCCGCTGGGAAATCTCGGCTGGGCGATCGCCCTGCTCTACCTGGTCTGCGGCGCGATGCGGCTGGCGCGTTTCAACTGCCTCGCGGCGATGCCGAAAAAACCCGGTGCTTCCACTGACTTCCGCGGCCTGCCGATCCCGATGGCCGCCGGTTTTATCGCCTCGCTGACCTTCCTGATCATCGATCTCCACCAGAACGACCACGAATTGAGGTATTGGAAATACATGCTGGCCGGGGCGATGCTCGGGCTATCGCTGCTGATGATCAGCGACATCCGCTATCCGAGTTTCAAGAAAGTCGGCTGGCGCACGCGCGGCACGCTGCCCGCCATCGTCATCGCCGTGCTGCTCATTTACATCACGGTTCAGTTCCGTTACGTGATGCCGGTGGTTTTATTCAGTCTTTATCTGGTTTATGGCATGATCCGGCCATGGATTTCCCAAAGGATGCGCAGGGAGATCGAAGTGGAGTCCGACGAGGATGTGCCGTCCGTTTCCGATGCGCCGCCAAGCCCCCGCGACGGATGACCAAGGATGCGCCAAAACGCCCGCGCTGGGTGGGCTTTCTGCTGGCATTCCTGCCGCTGTGGCTGGCCGTCTCCGGTGGCGTGGCCGTCTGGTATTTTCTCGGCCGCGAGAAAAATCAGGCCGCGGAGGAGCAGCAACGTTTCGTGCGCTCGGTCTCAATCCCCGCACTGGAGGATGATTTGAGGAAGTTCGTCCAAATCATCGGCGAACGCCATGCGTCATCGGCAAATGCCGCCAAAAACCTGACCCGCACCGCCGCGATGATCGAGGGCCTGCTGGGACCCGCGAATACCGGCTACACCGTGCGCCGCGAGCGCGGCCCCGCGGCCTGGC
>JBGSUP010000388.1:0-3136 GCA_041753485.1 Akkermansiaceae bacterium | reverse complement strand
CGGCCGCCGCGGACCGACGGTGCCGCCGCTGCGGGCGTCTCGCCGGCCATCGATGCTCTTGCCGCCCGGTCGATCCGTTTCGAGCGCTGTTACACAGCGATTGCCTCGACCATTGAATCCGGCGTCCAGTTGATGGCCTCGCAATACCCGCAAAGCCATGGCATCCGCCAGATGTATCCGGACCGTGAAACCGTGGAGGAGGCGAAAAAACGCACGGTTCCGCTGGCCTCACTGCTGCGCGAGCGTGGCTATGACACCGCCGCCATCGGTGACTGGTGCGCCGGCTATTATGAGATCATGCCGCTGGGCTTCGAGCATGTCTCGGTTTCAAGTTTTGACAACTTCAAGATCTACATGAGCCAGGCGGTGGTGATGGCACACTTCGTGGTGCCGCTCTATTTCGACAACCCGCCCGGCTACCGCCTGTTTCCGCAGCTCCAGTCATTCGCCCAGTTCGTCACCCCGAAAGTCGTCACCGGGCGTGTCGAGCGCCGCCTCGAGACCGCCGCTAGGGAACAACGGCCGTTCTTCTGGCATGTCTTCTATTCCTGCAACCATCTGCCCTACCGCAGCAACGAGCCCTATGTGAGCATGTTCGCCGATCCCGGCTATGAGGGGCCTAACAAAAACGGGGTGGACTTCGACATCGACTCATTCATCGGCGGTACCGACCTCGAATCGAAATGGAGAGCGCTGCCGGAAAAGGAAATGCGGCAGATCCGCGCGCTCTATGACGGCTGCACCCGGCAGTTTGACGACTGTGTGGGCGACATCCTCGACGCGCTCGAGCGCAACGGCCTGGCGGACAACACCATCGTCATCATCACCTCCGATCACGGCGATGATCTCTACGAGCCCGGCGTGACGCTCGGCCACGGCCTCACCTTCAACGGCGCGCTCCACGCCAATCAGGTGCCGATGATCGTCCATGTCCCGGGACTTGAACCGCGGGTGATTCCGGAAAGCGTGCGGCTGATTGACGTGGTGCCGACCCTCGCCGAGTTCGCGGGCGTGGAGAAATCCCCCACCTGGCAGGGCCGGAGCTTCGCCGGCTGGCTGCGTGGCACCGACACCCCGGAATACCGGCCGTTTTACGGTGAGACCGGCTTTCCCTTCATCCAGTTCAGCGTGCCCGGCATCGAGCGCCCGAAGCTGCCGCCGATGGACGAGATGACATGGATCGACGAGGAATATAACTATCAATTCGTGCTCAAGCCCGAATATGCCGAGCCTCTCGTCGCCGCCAAACAACGCTGCCTCGCCACCCGCGATTGGAAACTCGTCTGCACGCCCACCGCCGCCGGCACCCGCCATTTTGGACTCTTCCACCTCGCCTCCGATCCCCACGGCGAGACCGATCTCGCCGCCTCCCGCCCCGAGGTGCTCGCGCCGATGCGCGCCGCCCTGGAACGCTGGATGGATGGGAAAATCGAGACGCCGATCTCACAAATCTTCCCCGGCGGCGAGCCGTGAGAATCCCCGCTTGAGTTCCGCGGCGGCCGGGTTCAGCCTCTTGCCCGCCTGCCCATGAAACTTCACGTTCCGTTGATCGCCATTTCCCTGATCGCAAACCTCGCCGCGGCGGAGGTGCCGAAAGTCTTCGCGGGCCTGCTGGAACCGGGAGTGCCGGTGCGCGGCCAGATCGGGATGGTTCTGCCACCGGTGGAAATCGACAAGTTCGTGGCCAAGGTCGAGGTTTCCGCCCGCAAGGATCCGAAGTGGTTCCGCGAGTTTTCCGCCCAGGCGAAACCCGGGGTGCCGCTGCCGTTCGACGAGCGTCTCGGCCTGACCAAGGAGGAATACGCCGAATACCTCGCGCTGTGGAACAAGCGCGAGTTTAAGGGCATGGAGGAAATCATGCTCCTGCTCCGCGAAAGCAGCGGCGGCACCTGGACCATCAACTCCACCGGCAAGGCCGGCAGCCTTTCCACGCTCCGTTACGACGCGAAGGCCGATGTGTTCCGCTCGCCCAATGGCGATCTGAAACGTATTGAGGACATCAAGGCGGATCCCGCCAGCATTCTTGGCGAGTGGACCGGCAGCGAGTGGCGATTCGAGGAGGAAACCGGTCTTGGCAAGACCAAGGAAAACCTCGCTCTCGGCCGTTTCACCGACAACAAGTTCGGCCTGATCATCTATCGTGTGCAGGAACTCTCCACCGAGGGGACCCGCTTGTTGGACAAGAGCCTCGTCATCCGTTTCCCGCTCGGCAAGGCAACATCTGCCAAGGAAACCAAGCCGGTGCCGGTGAAGGTGAAACCGAAGAAGAATCCCTGAGACCCCGGCCCGGCCGCGGGTCTCTCATTTCCGCCGCAGGCAGGCCGCGAAGGCACCGTCAGTCGCATCGCGGAAAGGCAGCGTCTCGCGCGTGCCGGTGAGCTCGAATTCCGGGTGGTCGGTTAGAAACGCCTCGATTTGGCCGAGGTTTTCCTCGGTTTCGATCGAGCAGGTGGAATAAACGAGGCGGCCGCCAGGCTTGAGGCAGGGCAGGGCGTGTTCGAGGATTTTGTGCTGGGTGAGTGCGATTTTCGCGATGTCCGGGGCTTGCAGGCGCCAGCGCACATCGACACGGCGGCGGATCACGCCGGTATTGGAGCAGGGGACATCGAGCAGGATGCCATCGAAGGCTGCGTGCCAGGCCGGCGGCGCGGGTTTGGTCCAGTCGTGCACGGCCACGGTGGCGTTTCCGGCGTGCAGGCGTTCGAGGTTTCCCAGCAACCGCGGCAGGCGTTTTTCATTCGAATCCGTGCAAACCAGATGCTCCGCGGAGCCGCACGCGGCGGCGATCAGGAAGGCCTTGCCGCCGGGCGCGGCGCAGGCGTCGAGGATCCGCTCGCCGGGCTTGGGGTCTAGCAGATCGACGGCATGCCGGGTGGCGGGATCCTGGATGTAGATTGCTCCGGCGGCCAGCAATTCCCCGGGCAGCGGGCCATCGAGTTGATAGAAACCCGGCGCGCCAGCGATGGGATTTCCCGGCACTCCCGCGGGAGCCGGTGCCAGCGGATTGACGCGGAAACAGGTCTCGGCCGGCTGGTTGTTCCACTCCATCAGCGCGACGGCCTCGTGTTTGCCGAAGGCGGCCTTCCAGCGCTTGAACAGCCAGTCCGGATGCGAATGGGCGACGGGCGGCGGGAGA